>NZ_CFHTCS010000001.1:0-63591 GCF_984369615.1 Martelella sp.
ACAGGAGCTCAAAGAGGCAGAAGCAAAAGAGGCTGATCGCCTGGGAGCACTGGCCATCAAGGCGGGGCTTCATGAGATCGAAGCGAGTGACGCCGATCTTGTGAAGGCCATGAAGGAAGTGGCTGCCCGATTTCAGACCGCGCGCGCACAGCCCGGTAAAACGGCTTAGCGCCCGGATCGCCAGGACGGAGCGGCAGTTGCAATCAGCGACCAGCGACGAGCGGAAGAAAGACACGCGTGAGAAAATCCAGCTTGGCGGCCTGGTCGTTAAAGCCGGTCTTCGCGATGTCGATAAAGCCGTTATCCTCGGCGCGCTTCTTGAAGCCGCCGAACGGCTGAACGACGAAACGGAGCGGGCGCGATTTGCCGCTCGCGGCAAGGAGGCATTCGAGAATGGAAGCAAAGAAGCTGGCGCTGATGAGCGCCCCGATCGCGGTAATGCTGGCAATCCTGTTCGCGATGAACGGGATTGAGACCTGGGTGGCCGGATTCGGCAAGACGCCGGAATCCTATCAGACGCTCGGACGCATCGGATTGGCCCTCCCCTATGTGACGGCGGCTGCCTTCGGCATCATCTTCCTGCTTGCGACACGAGGATCATTGGCAATTCAGTCGGCAGGCCTTGGCGTCCTCTTGGGCGGCGCGGCCGTCGCTGCAATTGGTATGATTGGCGAAACAACGCGCATCATGTCCATGATCGATTGGGTGCCCGATGGACAGATTGGCAACTACCTCGACCTTTACACCTTGGGCGGCTCCGCTGTCGCGCTCGGCTCCGCACTGTTCGGCCTCAAGGTCGCTATGCGAGGCAATATGGCGTTCGGCTCAACCGGCCCGAAACGGCTGAGTGGAGCCCGCGCCGTTCATGGCGCCAATGACTGGATGAGTGATGCGCAGGCGGCAAAACTGTTCCCGGCGTCGGGCGGCATTGTCGTTGGCGAGAACTATCGCCCCGACAAGGATACTGTCGGCCAGGTCGGCTTTGATCCCCGCCGAAAGGACACCTGGGGCAAGGGCGGGAAAGCGCCCCTGCTCTGCTTTGATGCCGGGTTCGGCTCCACCCATGGGCTCGTCTTCGCCGGATCGGGCGGCTTCAAGACGACATCGGTTGTGATCCCGACCGCGCTCAAATTCAAAGGGACACTGATCGTCCTCGATCCCTCGACCGAGATCGCGCCAATGGTCACTGCGCACCGGCGCAGCAATTACCAGCGCGTGTTCACGCTCGACCCCCGGAAACCCGAAGTCGGGTTCAACGTCCTCGACTGGATCGGGCAACACGGCAACTCGCCCGAGGAAGATATCGCCTCCGTCGCGGCATGGTTGATGAGCGAAAAGCCGCGTGTCAGTTCCGGCTCCGATGACTTTTTCCGCACCACGGCCGAACAGCTCATAACCGCGATCATCGCGGACGTGATGCTGAGTGAAGAGCCCTTGGAAGATGACGACGAGGACGAGGAAGACGACGAGCTGCGCACTGGCGAAAAATCGCTGCGCATGGTTCGCAAGCGGCTCGCCCAACCGGAAAAGACCCTGCAGAAGAAACTCGAAAAGATTCACAGAAACACCTCCTCCCGCTTCGTGCGGGAGAACGTTGCCCCCTTCATCAACATGACCGAACAGACGTTCTCCGGGGTCTATGCGACTGCTACCAAGGAGACACATTGGTTGTCCTACGACAACTATGCGGCTCTCGTATCCGGCGCCACCTTCAAGACCGAAGACATTGCCGACGGTGCGCACACCATCTTCATCAACATCGACCTATCGACCCTCGAAAATCATCCGGGCATGGCCCGTGTGATTATCGGTGCGTTCCTCAAGGCCGTCTACAATCGCAATGGCGACATCAACGAACGCGCCCTCTTCCTCCTCGATGAGGCCGCGCGCCTTGGCTACATGCGGATCATCGAAACGGCCCGCGATGCGGGCCGGAAGTACGGCATTACCCTGTTGATGCTGTTCCAGTCCCTCGGCCAGATGCGCGAAGCATTTGGCGGACGCGATGCGACCAGCAAATGGTTCGAATCCGCATCCTGGGTCTCCTTCTCGGCCGTCAATGACACGGACACCGCCGATTACATTTCCAAGCGCTGCGGCCAGACGACAATCGAAGTCGATCAAGTCAGCCGCAACACCAATGGCGGGCGAACTGGTCGATCGCGCTCCAAGCAACTGACACAACGCGCGTTGATCCTGCCCTATGAGGTCACGCAAATGCGGACCGACGAGCAGATCATTTTCACCAGCGGCAACCCGCCGATCCGCTGCGGCCGGTCGATCTATTTCCGCCGTCAGGAAATGGCCTCGAGGGTCGGTGCGTCCAATTTCTCCCCAAAGTCAAAGGCGGACGCTGGCGCGTAAGCGGAAGCCGCCCCATTGCGGTTTACCACAGGTTACGGCCTTCTCTTCGGCGCAATTTGGATAAGCGCGTTCAGGCCTCCACCTGCTCCGCCCGGTTCTAAGTAGGAACCGGGCTCCGGCCCTCCGGGCTGGAAAACCGCAAAGGGCCGGAAGCCCGTTTGTTTGAGCCGCCCTAGCGGGGCGGCTCGGCGCTGAACAGCGCGTCAAATACGGCCTTTTCCGCCGCGTGCTGCACCATAGCCTGCTCCAGCTCGGCCGCGATCTGCTGCCGCTCGCCGGCGTCCAGCGATGCCGCCAGCTCTGCGCGAAGTTCCTGAATGTGATCGTAGGTCGTCATTGCCTTGCTCCTTTGATTGAAAACAAAGGTTCGGCGCCAAGGTGAAGGGCTTGAGTCAATGACCGCCCCTGGGCGGCCCGAAGGGCAGATGGGGGAGCCGATTTGCGAAGCAAATTGGGGGTACCGTCTGTCGTTGACGCAAGACATTCGGCTTGGCACCATCGGCCCATGTTGAGAGAGAGAATACCTCTCCGTATCGCTCCCCTGCCCTTGCAACGGTTCGGCAACACTGCTCGTTTCCGGCAAGGGGCTGGTCCTCGCCATGCTCACCGCTACCGCGCCTGCGCGTGGCTCCGGTCCCGGTAAACCGCCCTTGCCCTCAACTGCGCCGCGTGGCGTCCTGAAGGTGTCGGGATGAGGGGCGTCTGCCCCTCGTGTCCCACTCGGTAGGTTCGACGGCCTGCGGCGCGTCGAACAAGGGGCGGATCTTAGAGCGCCCGGAATCTGCAAAGAGGCCGATTGGTGAAGCCTGGTCGCCAGCTCTGGTGATCGTAGACGTGGATTAGCGTTCCGATTGCCGCTTCCCCTGCCCCGAAGATTGAAAAAAGCACTTCTCCGATCTGTTCGGGATGAAGACAGGGGTAGCAATCGATCTGGCCGTCCGGTCGTTGGACCTCGATGCGGAATTGTTGAGTGTTGTCGTTCGCCGTCATGATCGCCTCCGCCGATCGGCTCGGCCGCCGAAGCGGCTGAGCCGAGGCAAGGCCGGTCCGTTAGGACCGGCGCTCGCTGTTGAGGTAATCGTTCGGGATGACCGCCATCAGCGTCTCATCGTCCTGACCGGGGTAGCGGCCGAGATTCGCGTACCAGCGGGAGTGCCCGGTGTTGAGTGTCAGCGCCAGGTAGGGCTTGTCGTCGGCGTTGAGCCGTTCCCAGATGCCGCCAACTTCAACGCGCCTGCCCCGCGGGCTCTGTGCAAACAGCCGGTACTTGGGGGCCTTCTCGTTGTCGCTGGTAACCGGCTCGCCGGTAACGTCGATGTCGAATGAGAGGGTGGCGATGTTGCCGGTGATCTTCTTGCCGTCGATCTGGATGAAGTTTGCGAGGGTGTCGGTCATTGTGATGCTCCTTGTTAGCGAGTTGCCGATGGGAGCTTTCAAAGAGCGGATATGGGCCGGACCACACCGAAGGCCGTAGCGTCAGCGAAGGACCGGGACTGGACGCGATTTTGTCTCGCGAGGAAGGCCGAACCGGGGTCCCCGCCCGACATGTCGGGTGGGGTGGTGATGCCGGGGAAAATCGTAGATAGGCGCGGTTGTGGTGCGGAACACCGCTCTTAGCTTCCCATCACCGGTAATTCGTGGACATACAAGGGGTATTGCAAGGGGCTGATCGACACCCTCCCCCAAACATGACGACGCCGGCGGGATTACCGGCTTGGTCCGCCTTTGCCTAACGACTGCGATTGGTTGAGTTCGCGGGCCTGGTTGCGCACCTGAGCATCGCCCTTGTCGAGCGTTTTCAGGACTGTGCGCGCGGTCGCAAGCTGTTGTTCATTGGCGCCATGTTTCTCGGCGATCGGCGCGAGGTTGCGAGCCGTCCTGAGCCTGCCGATATCGTCACCGAACCGCTTCTCGAATGAACGAATGGACTTGCTCAACTCGGTTTTCTGGTCGTCGGAAAGAGGCTGCTTCTTCTCGATCGCGCTCATCAGCGCGGCGCTTGGCTGGGCGATTTCCACCTTGCCGCGCTCGGCCAGCTCATGCTTTTCCTGGGCCAGGGTCTGACGGATGCCATGCACCAGCGAAATGTAATCATCGGCAACACCACGTAGGCCTGTTCGTCCTGCTATGGCTCGACGGTAGTCCATCCGTTCCTCACGGCTGGAGAAGACGCCGCCTGCGCCCTTGTATGGGCCATAGGCCTCCGGATCGAGACTGAGGCGGGCAATTACGTCGCGATCGCCAATCTTGCCGCTCATGGCGGTTTCGCGAACCGCGTCGAGCATCTTGGACGGATCGCGGTAGACCCCGGCCGCCATTCGGTCGAGGTTGCGGCTGGTTTCACGGAAATAGTCGGATTGCTCCAGGGCCTTGTCGAGGTCCGTCTTGCTAACGGCAGAGTCGAGTGTGCGGGCCGGAAGGATGGGTTGGCCGGTCATGGTCTTTTCTTCGGGACCAAGCCCAGGTAGGCCGCGCAGCGCATCGGCCGACTGAGCCCGATCGATGGCGCCGGAGCGCACATACGGTTTGAGATAGGCGTCGAGATGCCCCTTGCCGGGAGCTTCCAGCTCTCGCGTGAGGGCATTGAGATAATCGTTCTTGTTGGTCTGCGACCAGTCGATGTGGATACCCGCGCGACGGCAAAGCTCGGTATGCACCGTCATGATCGTGCGGCCGTTCCCATCAAGGAAAGGATGGGCATAGGCGAGATTGCCCATCACCTCGCCGGGTTTCTCGCGCATCGTGGCAGCATCGTTGCCCTGCCCCAAGGCATAGTCGACGCCTCGGCCGACATGCGAGGCGAACATGAATTCCACGGCCCCTTTCGTGACGTGGAGATCTCGAGCGTTCTGGGAGCGGTCCTGACCAGCCCACGGATAGACGTCACCAAACAAGGTTTCGTGCGTCTTCTTTACGTCCTCAAATGAAAGTCGCTCGACGCGACTAAGGTTGTGCAAGGCACGCTCGACATTGCCGCGAAAGGCATCATGCTCAAGGTCTTTGACCTTGGCCATGTCCTTTTGCCCGGCATGATTTCGCAGATATCCTCGTGTGGCAAAATCGCCGAACGGATCAAACGTCATCCTCGCGCTTGGCGTTCATCAAGATATCGGGAATGGAGACGGGTCAACTCAACACCGTTGATGACTCCCGCCTTGCGCAAGGCGACAACGACTTCCTGGACCTCATCAAACGCGACATCATCACCAGCCAGGCGCGTTACATCGTCCGCCCAATCGTCAAGCTCGGTACGAGCCGCGACAATTCCGTGCTGCTTTGCAAGCGCCAAGATGCATTCCTCGGCGGTCAGTTCAGTGGTGTGACGAACAGCGTGTGCCATGACAATCCTCAATATTTTCTGTCTGTTAACCTAGCATATGCTGGTACGGGAATCGAGTGCAGGGCTCCGACCACCAAGGGTAGAGCGGCCTAAGCGGCCGCCCTTTTTTCTTGAAGCGAGTGCAGGTAGTCGGCCGCCGCTTGCGCCTTGGAAGCGGCCCGGAAGATGGCGCGCTTATCCTGCTTCATGACGGCCAACCAACTGGCAAGGTACGACGCACTCTCGGGCCTGACCGAAGCGGTGATTTCGAGATCGGAGCAAAGGAAACATGCTGAAATTTCGGCGACCAGCTCCTCGAAATGGTATTCGTGATGCCGCTTGTCGGTGCTCTTGAGCCGGTCAAGCCGCTTGCTCGATCCTGACCAGTGAGAGACCTCATGCAGGATGGTCGAATAATATGCCTCGGGGCTTTCGAACGCCCGAAACGGCGGCATTTTGATCATGTCGAGCGCGGGAATGTAGCAGGCCCGATCCCCCTGATGTTGGATCACTGCGCCGGTGTTTTCAATGAACCGGTCGGCGCCTGCGATGCGCCGATCTTCCGGCATGGGGATTGGTTTGGCGTAGAAATCTTCCGGAAGGCCGTCAATTTGCGAGAGATTGAAGACGGTATACCCCTTGAGATAGGGGATTTCCCGGTCCTCATCCTCGCCTCGTCCGTTATCGACGCTGCGGGTCACGGTTCCGTATTTGACGATGATGGTTCCCTTTTCGCCTTTACAGACCTGGCCGCCAAGCTCCTGCGCCTGTTTGTAGGTCATGAACCTATCGTGCTGGAAGTTGTTGGCGGCCGATGCAATCCACAGCAGGAGGACGTTGATCCCACGATAGGGTTCGCCGGTGGAGCGAAGCGGCCGGGGGAAGGAACTGCCGATGTTGGTGGCGCTCCAGGGCTGCATCCAGGGCCGTGTACCGGCCTCCAAGGCGGAAACGATGGTGTCGGTGATGCGCTGATAGGTATCCGTGCGGGCTTCGCTCATGGCTATCTCCTTTGCCTCGTCTTGCTGACGGGGGCTCAAGAGACAGGGCGACAAAGCGGGGGCTGCACCCGAAGGGCCGCAATGCAATGGAGGGCATCAAAGCCCTAAGAATTTGCTTCGCGAGGAAGGCCGAAGGCCGGGGAAATTGTTAGGGCGGCGATGCTGCGGAAATCGCGCGCCCTGTCAGCCATCCGTCCTAGAAAGCAAGGCAGAGGCAAAGGGGGATACCGCGACGGCCCGCCGTATCCCGTTGCGCTGTCACGGCCGGGATTTCTCCTTGCCGGTGCATCGTTGTATGCTTGGGCGATCGGTTGCCCTATCGGCCCCCTGCCCTACCGTCTTCACGCTCATAGGCATCCATCATGGAGATCAGGACGTCCTCGCCTGCGGAGATACCCATGCGCTGCGCCAACTCCCAAAAGCGGCGGCGGGTATCCTCACTGGTCGCAATGTTGAGCTTGGCCGTTCGGTTGGAACGGCGAAGGCTGCGGGCGTCGAATGGTGCCTCGGATGCCGGAGCCTTCGGCGGAGTGGCGGGCTGAGCGGAATGCCGGGCGGTAAAGCCAGCGCGTTCAGCTACCTGTTTTATCTCTGCTTGATCGGATTCCGGAACTTTTGCGCGCGGCTTGAATCCCGTAACATCAGGCAGGTCTAGGGAGACACGTTCCTTGGTCATGCTGCTGCCGTCTCCTGTTCTCGAAGGGTCTCAATGACTGCTGTTGCCAACTGCTGAGCATTCTCCTGTGCCGTCCTGGGATTGGACACGTCCTCCTCGGATAGATCGAAGATCGTTCCGCCGAGCTGGAACATGGCACTGAATGCGGCCCGCTCCATCATCGACGCCGGCAGGATCGGGATGCCCTTTTCTTCGAGCGTCGTCCGAATGTGGCGTTGCTCCCTGCTCTGCAATGCCGTGGTCATGGAAAAGACCACGCGATAGTCGATCTTGCGCCGGAAGGCTTTGCTCTCACGCTCGATAAGGGCAATCACCCTGCCCGCCTGATCGGCGTCGAGCTGCTTGCCGCGCATTGGAATTAGCACCAGGTCGGCGCGGCTGATTGCATAGCTGGCCGTGAGGTTGGCTGATCCCTCCAGGTCAACGATTACGAACGGGCATTTCTCAGCGGCGGTATCGATCGCATCAACGATCGATTCCTCGTTGATGCCGCCCATCACCTCGAGCTGTTTCGGAACCGAATCTCCAAACCGGCTCGCCCAGGTCGCGAGGGGCTGGTTGGGATCGGCGTCGATAAGCGTCACAGAAGATCCTGCAGCGGCATAGACTTGGGCCAGGACGAGAGCGGTCGTTGATTTTCCAACGCCCCCTTTTGTCGAGCAAAGGACGATAACGGGCATTGCTACTCCTTCCGGTTCTGAGTTCCTTGCCGGTTCTTTACAGGACAGAAGTTACTATAAAGTGACTTCGAGGCGGGTTCCCATCTACCATAAACCGTCCATATGGTCACCACATGGCCAGAAGGAACCAACAAGGAACCCGGTTCCTGCTCAGAACTCGATAAGAACCGGGTTCCTTATTAGAACCGGTTAGCGTTGGAAAACGCCAAGGGAGCAAGGAAAAGCCCCCCGAAGGGAGCGGCTGAAGATCAGCCGGTTTTGGCGACCTTCTTGTTGTCGTTGTCGGCTCGACCGTCGAATTTCGCGTCATAACTCAAAGTGATCGCGAAAAGAGGGGGGAAGCCGATTGTTACGCCAATTTTGAGCGTGCCCTGATGTTTAGCTTTTCCGATCAGCTTCTTGATGAAGCCGACAATTTGGCGACCGGTAAGGCGGAGGTAGGTGATGGTCTGTTTCATAGCAGTTCTCCTAAAATGATGATTTCGTGTGGTGCGAAGCAGATAGAGCGGCGGCCGGCCTGCCTTTGCACCGCGCAGCGGTCGCAACGAAGTGGAGAACCCGAAGGGTTGCCAAGGCAGGCCAGCCGCTAAATTCGCGCAGCAGACCATCCGAAATTCAGCATTTGGCACTGCGAAGTAGACCAGCACCGGTGCGTCGCACCGATGTTGCACAGGGCGAAAGAAGCTGATCGGAAAAGCGGGCAGGGGGCGTGACGGCGTGGCGATCGGCTTCCCCCCGGATCACGGTGCGATTCGTGATGAAAATGGCCGACAACCTTCCTCGCATGACAAAACCGGCTGATCTTGATGCTGACCGGCGGGAGGCATTTTCTTTGCGTGGGGCGGGGAGCGCGAGGGGAGGGGCTTTAGGGGCTCCCCTCGTACCAGTCGGTGGGCGCTCGATGCGCCTGTCGGCTGGTGGGCGGCTTGGAATTTGCAGGGAAAAGGACTATATAGGCTCTCAGGAGTGGGACGCCGGGTTTCCCCGACGCCCCCTTTCCGAGATTAAGAATTGAACCCGGATTCGGAGTAGCCAGCTCGTCCGGGTTCTTTTCATTTCTAGGGTAACGGTCATGGGCAAAAGCCACATATCGTTACCTCCTTTTGAGGGCGAGGCCGTCGCCTCGGCCGGGGTGGCCTATCCTCCCCGATCGGCGCGGGCTGCTCCGCGCCTTGCTGCTTCCGCCCTCAAATCTGATTAGCGTTCCCTGTATAATGAATAGCCCCTAGATTTGTAGACGCCTTCTTTCCTAAATTTGAGGCAAGAAGAGCATCATGAGCAAATCAAATTTCAGCGAAGAGTTTAAGCGGGACGCGGTGCGTCAGATCACGGAACGGGGTTATCCCGTTGCCGAAGTATCGCAGCGCCTGGGTGTGAGCCCGCACTCGCTCTACGAGTGGAAGAAGAAGTTTTCGTTGACATCCGGCAACCAGGGCAACGACCTGTCTGAGGAGATCCGGCAGCTCAAAAAGGAGTTGGCGCGCGTCACCGAGGAGCGCGACATATTAAAAAACGATCACGGGCCTTGGTCCGCCTGTGCGCGGTAGAAACAGACTGTGCTATCTTGTTAATCGGAGGGGAGTTGCCGTTAGCTTATTGGAGGCATTTGACCCCGTTAAAAAACGTGGCACATGGGCTGTTGCGGACTTGAGAGTGGTGACGCCGCTTCGGCGGTGATCCCGGTTAGGAAATTGAATAATTTGCACGGCCCAGCCCCTCCTTGATTCAAAGGAGGAGAGGTCATGTCCAAGACTATACCATCTAACACGCAGAATCTAAGGCGCATGAACCCGAGAGCCGCCGCCATCGATATTGGCGCGACTATGCATATGGCAGCCGTCAATCCTGACGCTGATGACATGCCAATCCGCGCTTTCGGGACTTTTACCCATGATCTGAACAATCTTGCTCACTGGTTCAAATCCTGCGGGGTCACCAGTGTCGCCATGGAATCGACAGGCGTCTATTGGATACCGGCTTACGAGATTTTGGAGCAGCATGGGTTTGAGGTGATCCTCGTCAATGCGCGTTATGCAAAGAATGTTCCTGGTCGAAAGACCGATGTCAGCGATGCGGCATGGCTGCGCCAACTGCACTCCTATGGTCTGCTTCGAGGAAGCTTTCGGCCGAATGCACAAATTGCCACTCTGCGTGCATATTTGCGGCAACGAGAACGACTGGTCGAATACGCCGCCGCTCATATCCAGCATATGCAAAAGGCGTTGATGGAGATGAATCTTCAGCTTCACCATGTCGTGTCAGACATCACCGGCGTCACAGGCATGAGGATCATCCGGGCAATCGTTGCCGGCGAACGAGACCCTGATGTGCTGGCATCCTTGCGCGATATCCGTTGTCACTCCTCGGTCGAAACGATACGCGCATCCCTGGTTGGGAATGATCGGGATGAACACATCTTTGCGCTTTCCCAATCGTTGGACCTATACGACTTTTATCAGCAAAAGATGCTCGAATGCGATCACAAGCTCGAGCAGGCGATCGCCACAATGACGCATAATGTCGAAAAGCCACAATCGCCGTTGCCTAAGATCAGAATAAGGACGAAGCAGCCGAATACCCCATCGTTTGATGTCCGGGCCGCATTATATGGCCTTGTAGGAACGGACTTGACGCAAATTCATGGCTTCGGTGCATCACTTGCTCTGAAGTTGATTGGTGAGTGCGGCACAGATTTGCGGGCATGGCCAACCGCCAAACACTTTACATCGTGGCTTTGCCTGGCTCCGGGCAACAAGATATCTGGCGGCAGACTTCTTTCGTCGAGAACGCGCCGATCATCGAGTCGGGCGGCCGCACTCTTGCGGTTGGCAGCTACCACGATTGGCCGAAGCGACACAGCGCTGGGTGCGTTTTACCGACGTTTGGCAGGGCGTATCGGCAAGCAGAAAGCAGTGACGGCGACTGCACGCAAGATCGCTGTGCTCTTCTTCAACGCTCTTCGCTTCGGTATGGCTTATCGTGATCCTGGTGCAGAGGCATATGATGAGCGACATCGCGGCCGGGTTCTGGCAAGCCTACAACGCCGTGCTCGAGCTTTGGGATATCAGCTTGATCCCATCCCCGATGCAGAGAGTGTTTCTTAGGAAAGCGACCGCGTATTTCGCCAGGGATGCAAAGTGAAGTACGCGTTTGTTTCAAAGCATCAACAGCAGTTTTCGGTGCGGACGATGTGCCGCCTGTTGCGCATCCATCCCAGCGGCTTTTACGCCTGGCTCCGAACGCCGTTGAGCAAGCGGGCTTATGAAGACGAACGGCAAATCGGTCTTCTGCGGAAAGCCTGGGAGGAAAGTGGCAAGGTCTACGGCTATCGCAAGCTTCACGATGACCTGCTCGATCACGGCGAGACATCCTGCCCCAACCGGGTTGCCCGCCTGACACGGATTGCCGGGATAAAGGCTCAGATTGGCTACAAGCGCCGTCCCGGTATTTACGGTGGCAGGCCTTCTGTTGTCATCGACAACACGCTGGATCGGCAATTCGACGTCGCGGCCCCGGACAAAGCCTGGGTCACCGACATAACCTACATCCGAACCAACGAAGGCTTCGCCTATCTCGCGGTGGTGATCGATCTCTATTCCCGCCGTGTCATTGGCTGGTCAATGCAGAGCCGACAGACTGCGGACGTCGTGCTGCAGGCATTGCTCATGGCTGTCTGGAGGCGAAAGCCAAAGGAAAAGGTTCTGGTGCATTCGGATCAGGGATCGCAATTCACCAGCATGGACTGGGCATCGTTCCTGAAACACCACGATCTGGTTCATTCGATGAGCCGACGCGGCAACTGCCATGACAATGCTGTCGCCGAAAGCTTCTTCAATCTGCTGAAGCGCGAGCGGATACGGCGAAAGTTATATCGTTCGAGAGACGAAGCCCGGCAAGACGTGTTCGATTACATCGAGATGTTCTACAACCCGAAGCGCAAGCACGCCAGAAACGGAATGCTGTCACCTGTCGAGTTCGAAAAGCAGCAGAAAACGTAACCCGAGGGTGTCTACGAAACTCGGGGCTATTCATAATGCCATTTTGCGAGCGTTGCGAAGGGCGGCACGGCTGGTTTCGAACCTGTAGCCGTCCCATTCCTTCCACGGCTCCCAGCCCCATCGGCGTCGGGTGGCCATACCAGACGCGGACCTCGACGCGCTCCGCGTCAAGCTCCCTGACGATTGAGACCGTGAATGATCCGCCCATATTCGAGGGCGTATCGAACACCTCGACGTGCCGGATTGTCCGGCTTTCCTTGGCCCTGCTCATAGCAAGGCCAACTGTTCGGCGGGTTGGCGGGAAATCTGCGGCATGGGCTTCGCCTCAATCCGCTCGATCTCATCGGCCTTGCGGGCGCGCGCCTCGGCAAAATCGAAACAGGCGATCTCGCAAATGATCGAGGTATCTTTCCATTGGTCGCGGAAAATCGAGGTGTCGATTCCGACTCCTGCGTCCATTTCAAAGCCTGTCGCCTTGGAAAACTCGGCGCCACGGCCTGAATTGCGGCGCTCGTAATAGGGGCGTCCGGAATACTGGAAGCTGGCGGACTGCTGCGGAATGATGAACGCGCCATGATCGGCAAGCTCAGCGGCAATATCGATCACATGAAACTCAAAATCCGGGCCGCGATAGCGCGGGCCGTTGCCATGGCGTTTGACCTTGCCGAATGGCGGATTGCCAATAGCCATATCGAAACGGCCTAGATCGAGTTCGCGCCAGTCGAACACATCGGCATTGATCCACCTGGCCTCCGGCAACAGCTTGCGGCCAACCTCGCAATATCGCGGGTTGATCTCGACGCAGGTCATATCCGGGGTTCTGCCGCAATAGGCTGCACGATGATAGATGAAATAGCTGAGCACGCCGATACCGGCGCAAAGGTCGACGACACGCCCGCCAGTTCCGTCGAGGGCGAAATCACCGGCAAGGTCGAAGGGGGTAAAGAACGCTCCCGACGCGCCGTTGATGTGGTTCGCGCCTTCGTGCCAATGCCGAAACACAAATTCCCGCTCGTCGTCGGTGAGCCTGTCCTTCGTCAAGATCGCCTCTGCCTCGTCATGGGCTTTTCGCTGCGCCCGCGTGAGTTTTGCCATGGTCCTGAATCTCCTTTTCCCGCGAAGCGGCTTTCCTGCCCGAAGGGGCAGGAGCCCCGCTCCTGCTCCCGAGCTCGTGCGGAACAGCGGGGGAGAGGGGGGCAAGCCGACAAACGGGCAGGGGGGACCACCCACCCCGAAGGGGCGCGCATGCGGATCCGCGTCAGCAAGATCCGCGGCGCGTCCTGCACCGAATGGATGGGGGCCGGTCTCGGCCGGCGCCAGGGAGTGAGGGAAGGATGGGGGATGCCGGTTTTCGGCTTGCAGGGGAGAGGGGGCAGCGACCCTCTTTCCCCTCTAAAGGATCAAAAAGAGGCCGCCCTGGGCGGCCACAATACCTCGTGGGCTAATCGGCTCGAAGCTGTGAAGACGGCCAACTCGAAGAACCGACCGGAAACCTAAAGTCGAGGCGGTCACAAAATGAAACTCGTGTATATTCGGCTAGAAGCGGGAGGGGAAAGTCATGACATGGGTTTCGGTGATATTGGCCTCGGTAGTTCCGGGCGTGTTGATTGTCGGCTATCTTAATCGCCGGGGAAATCCCCAGGACAAGGCCAAAGGAATTGGGTGGCAGTTCATCCGCTATACGGTGCTCACCATTGCAGTTCCGATTGTTGGAATCCTCGCGCTAAATGGCGCTCTCACCGGAGAGGCGGCAACACTGATCGCCGGCGCAATGGGATATGCCTTCGGCAAAACCCCCAAGGACGAATAAAGGTTGGGCCGTGAACTATTTCAGCGAAAAAGAAGAAGGTGAGCGCCCTCGGGAAAAGGGGGAAATTGGCGAAGGGGCGTGGGGCGGTATTGGGGCACTCATCGCCGCACGAATTGAAGATGGCTCCTTCGGCGCGACTTACCCCAATCCCTGTCCCGATGGTAATGGACCCATTGGCACCGACGCGGATGCCTTTTGGAAGGGAATGCAGGGAGACATTCCCAATTTTCAGGAACTCCCGTTACCGGCCTGGTACGACGCGATTGAAATGCCGAGGACGTTAGATATCCTCGATGCGATCGAATTCTGCTGGCGATGCGTCGGAAAGCCTATGCATGTCGGCTATCACGAGTATTTCAAACACCATCATCTGCGGTTCGATGTTGGAGCCGGCCGCGGCCAGTTTCGAGAGGACATCAACCGAATTCTTCGGCGGAACGGGCTTGCCTACGAACTCAAGGTAGATGGCAGCATCGAACGTCTCGCGCCCCCTGTGTTGAGGGAAGAACTTGAATCGGCACATTTCCGCACAGGAGATTCGGAGTTGAACCGCATGCTGGAAACAGCGCGTCGGAAGTTTCTTGACCCTGACCGTGCGGTGCGCCGAGAATCGCTGGAAACACTATGGGATGCCTGGGAGCGGCTTAAGACCTTGGGTCCAGGACCAGACAAGAAGGCACAGCTCTCCGCTCTCCTCGACGCCACAGCCGAAGCATCCTCCCCGCGACTTCGCGAGGCCTTGGAGAGAGAGGCCAAGGAGCTCACGTGGATAGGCAACAACATGCAAATACGCCACTCGGAAAAAGAGAAAGAGCAGGTCGCAAGGGGCGAACATATTGACTATCTCTTCCATCGGCTTTTCAGCCTGATTCAGGCTCTTCTCCGGATGAACAAGGGGATTTGACCTACGCAATATCGGTCTGCGCGACGGATAGCCCCCGAAGGCCGAGACGATCGACTGGCGGGGGTTGGCTTTCCTGGCATGATGGCGGCTCCGGAGGAGACGCCGGCAGGACTTAGGAATGCCCCCAGGCATGGAATAATCGGCTCGGTAAGCCCTTTCAGGGCGGGGTTAGCCGGGTCGGGCCTTGGCCCGAACGCGCCCGAAAATCTCTGGTATTGCCCAACATAGGGTCGCTCAATCAATCAGCAGCCCGGTAAAAGTTACCGCCGCTTTGGAAATTTGAAGACCAAACACCAGCTTTCTTCTCCCTGGCCTCGGCTTCGATCAGACCATAGCTTTCCTCGATCGGCTCGCCATTTACTCGTTTGGCAATCGCCATGCCCTTTTCCAGGGCAAGCTTTGCGATGTCCTCACCGCTCGGCAAAAAGCACCGGCCATAAAACGTTGCATACTCGGCCGAACCTTCGTCTATGCACTTGATTGCATAGCCCAAAGTGATCTGCGTAAGCCATCCGGCGGCGACGATCCCGCACGGCCAGCCGACGCCGTTGAAAAAGGCCCTCTGCTCCAGATCACAGGTTTCGATTCCATAAAGCCGCACCCACAGGTTCGAACCTTGCAACTGGAACCGGCTGCCATTTGCCACGGAAACGAGCCCGGAACGGGATTGCGCTTCGGCTTGAACAGCTCCGGCCGCGATCAGGATCAACGCCAACGCCCAAATTTTTGGTTTCTGCATCATTGGGAGCCCTTTGATCGGATGCTACGGCATCGCATTCACTTCTGGCTGCCTTGTCATTCCGTCTTTTTTCTCGGGACACGGCCGATTCCGGAATAACGCTGCGCGTTCACGCGCTGCGGCATCCGTTTCGGCGCTTCGCAACTGCGCCATGCTGTAGCCTTCGAAGATGACCATGATTTGCTCCTGCACATGCCGATACATGTTACGCAGCGAGCACCGGCCATTGAGAAAGCACGCACAGTCCGGCGATCTGTCGCATTCCGTGAATTTCCATCCCGCTTCCTGTTCCCCGACGGCGATCACTTCCGACACGCGGACATTCGCCAGGTCGCGAACTGCTTTGACGCCACCGTTGCGGCCTCTAGTCGTGCGGACGAGGTTCGCTTGCGCCAGGTCGTTGATGAGGGTCTGCATGGAAAACGGTGAAATGGAGACGGCAAAGGCCAGCTCGGGCACTGGCACCAGTCGGTCCTCGAGCTGCGCGGCCAGATAGAGCAGGATTTTGATTGCGTTGTCGGAACGCATCGACATTTGCATGGTGGATCTCCGCTTAGTTTCGGTATGTCGGGGTTGACGGCGCGCGGCGTTCTTTTCGCGGCTTCCGCCAATGGAACAGCGAGGCCGGAAGATGAAGCTGGCCGGCCTCCGCCTTCGACAACATCCCGTTCAAATAGGCTCCTGGGTTATCGATCAGTCCATCCTCATGTTTCTCGTAGATCAACGCGACCGCCGCGGCCGCGGTTTGACGGCCAAGCATCCGGCAGGCGGCCGCCCATGTCGAATCCGGGATCTGCAAGCTCGGTTTCGCCACTTTTTCAGCGGCATTAACTATATCGTCCCATGTAACGCGCCCTCGGGAAACTATCCACTGCCCAAATTCCGGGCAAAGCACCATCAGAGTTGGGGGATCGATCGGCCTTGCTTCGATTTTTGTCGGTTGCTCTGGTGTCTCGCCTCGCTCAGGCTTATTTCCTAAGCCCTCTTCGCCGGCAGAGCCGGCGCTGATCAAATCGAGTTGTTCCGCGTTAGCGGAACGCCGCTCTCTTCTGTACAAATCATGGATTTGTCTCTCGGTTGTATTCTGTATGTGCGGCTCACTGGTGAACCCCAAGGGGCTCATATTCATGTCTTTCTGACCCGCTTGCCCTGTGCCTGACGGGGTGGGGCGGGCGGCTTGATCTTCGAATTTGTCAGCGGCCGCGGCATAGGCCGTGCGTGCCCGCTCAAGGATGGCTGCGAGGCGTTCACTTAGATCTTCCAGCCGTTCGGTCGAGCAACGGCCGCGCCGCAGCACGGCAAGCTCGTCCAGCTCGTCGGCGCACTCGCGCCATGGGCCGGGTAGATCGTAGGCGAGGCCGGATTCGATATAGGAGGTCAGCATCTTCCGATCGCGCGTGAATTGCTGTGCCAGGGACCGGGTGTAAGCCTGACGGCGTTCCTGCGCCTCGGCCATCGCCTCGAGGTCCGGAGTCCTGATGCCCAAGGGAGCAAGATCGATCCCGTAACTCCGCTCAACTTCGATCCTGCCGGAATGCGGATTGCGGCGACCGACGCGGCGGCCTGATGGACTATCTTTGAAGGTGATCAGGCCAGTTTCGGCCAGCCGGCGCAAGGTCCGCTTCACTGTAGCCAGGGACGTGTTCAGTTCGTCCATGAGCCGTTGATTGTCCGGCCAGGCCAAGGGGCGGCTGTCTGCTTCCCAATCGCAGTCGCGGGTGAAGCTCAAGAGGCAGTTCATGAGCTGGATCGCCTGGGCATGGAGCCCAAGCAGTGATGATGCTTTGTTGAAGGCAAGGACCGCCCGTTTTTTCTGAACGGCGGTCTGCGTGCCCCATTGTTCGGCAAGGGTGTGCGCATTGTTTATTCCAGGCGTCATCGCCCGGAAACCGGTTGGATTTGACATAGGATCTCCTGTTGCAGGGCAAAGCAGACCCGTTCGCCAAAGCGGCGTTTGTGGTTGACAAATTTTCCGGAGAGACTATCTTCAAGAGCAAGTTTCAGAAGCTGCTCGGGGTTTGGCGACCCTGGGTTTGAAGATAGGCTCCGTCGCTTCGGCTTCGGGGCCTTTATCTTTTCTGGGCTGAGTTCAAACGGTTTCCTTTTATTTGCAGTATTGTGATTTGGGTATTTGTGCCGGATTCGCTCCGGCGCGGCAACCCTGTCCAAGTCGATTAGGAAAATCTGCGGATTGGGATCATCCCAATGTGCGGACCGCATATTTTTTCTGAGGATCGGGACAAAATGAAACTGAGGACCGATCCGCAGGTACGCTAACGGTATTAGCCCCGTCCGCTTACGGGGCAGGCCTCCGTGGCGCGAATCTCTTGCGCCATCGTAAGTCTACTCCGTTTTGGTCATATTCCAGTAACGATGTTCCTAACATCGGCCCTCCCGCGTATCAGACAGGAGGCCAGTGCAATCAAAATCGATCATGTCTCGATCGATTACGCTGGTCTGAAGAAGATGGGCGAGAGCACAGAGAATACGACTGTGGTCCATGCCCAGGCACGTGACGAGGAACGACACTTTGACAGGCAGTGAGTCGTTGGCCGCTCGGGCGAGCGCGAGCGTAACGGCGAGTTGGTCCACAAGTATTGCACGGTCACGCGCTAGATGCGCCGGCCGGAACGTTGACGATTGGTAAAAGCAAAGGTCCCATGGACCTTGAATAATATTGTCTCCGGTCGCCTTAGTCATTGGTTCCTATATTTAATTTCCCTCATTTAGTATTGCATCACGAAATATCTTCAATTCGGGCGTCTCTACGAGGCGAAGTGCAAACGCATGGCCGCGCCCCAAACGATTGTGAATCTGTTCTCTTGTGACCAGGCCGCGCTCGACCAGCCGGGTAACGAGCTTGTGCGTCTGTGAGGCGTTGAGGCCGTAGATCTCGCCAAGTCGCTGAGTGGTCAAAGGCTCCGGCTGATTTTGCAGGGCATTGATCGTCAACAGCACCGCGACTTGCTGCAAGCGAGAGGCGGCTGTTTCCTCCGGAAAGGCGTTTTCTACGATCTGCTTCACGAGATGCCAAATGAGTCGGTTGTGCGATTGCATCCGTTTTAACTTTCACATATAGAAAAGTCCAGCCATCGTTTTGATGGCGGGCTGTTTCTCCTTAGTCGCATTTTTGCGGCTAGGCGATGCTGCGTGTCTGGTGCAACTGTGTCACATACTCTCGGATTCCGTGTAAAAGTCGCTACCCTGAGTCATGTTTCCTCTGTCGCCGGGTTGACACATGCTACTGGCTAACTCAGTAACCGAATTACTGGTTTGCAATAGGACTTGATGGCGAGAGGGTCTTCTTTTGAGCAGGGACGGAGCGAAGGAATCGCGCCGCAGGCTGGAAAACAGTCTTCGCGACGCACTCGGCAAGACGATCCTTGCCGCCCTCGATGACCCCAAGGTTGTCGAGGTCATGCTCAATCCTGACGGCACTCTTTTTATAGAGCGGATTGGTGCTGGCATGGAGCCGGCAGGTGAAATGAGCGCCCATGACGCCGAGGCGGTGATTGGCCGCGTGGCTCACGCGCTCAAAACCGAAGTCGACCAGGACCGGCCGATTATCTCTGGTGAACTGCCCCTGGGTGGCCATCGTTTCGAGGGGCTTTTGCCCCCGGCCGCACCCTCTCCGATGTTCACGATCCGCAAGCGCGCATCGATGCTGATCACGCTCGACCAGTACATGACCGACGGGATCATGAGCGCGGCGCAAATCGCCGTCGTTCGCGAAGCGATTGCAAATCGGTGGAATATCGTGGTGTCGGGCGGCACGGGTACGGGCAAGACGACGCTCACCAACGCGATCATTCGCGAGCTGGTCGACGTGGCCCCGGAGCATCGACTGGTGATCCTTGAGGATACCGCCGAAATCCAATGCTCGGCGTCAAATCACGTCATCCTGCATACAACGGACACGGTGGACATGGGCCGTCTCCTGAAATCGACGATGCGGTTGCGGCCTGACCGTATCATCGTGGGCGAGGTGCGCGATGGCGCGGCCCTGACGCTCTTGAAAGCATGGAATACAGGCCACCCGGGCGGCATTGCGACGGTTCACTCGAACAATGCCTATGCCGCTCTCACTCGCCTCGAGCAGCTTGTCGCGGAAGTCAGCACCCAACCGATGCCCGAAGTCATCGGGGAGGCGGTCGATCTGATCGTTTCCATCGAACGCGCCCCAGGCGGGCGCGTTGTTCGGGAAATCCTCAAGGTCGAGGGGTTCCGCGACGGAAAATACCTCATCACGCCTATCGGCAACCACAAGTCTGAAACACAGGGAAAACTCCATGTCGCGTAAATTGCTGACGCTACTCGGCCTCGTTGCCGCTTCACTGATGATGATCGAACCGGCTCTTGCTGGTGGTGGCGGCGGGCTTCCCTGGGAAGGTCCGCTTGAACAGATCCAGGAATCCATAACCGGGCCGGTCGCCGGCGCCATCGCGCTTGCCGCCGTCGCCATTGCTGGCGGCATGCTGATCTTCGGTGGCGAGCTGAACGATTTCGCCCGCCGTCTGATGTACGTGGTCCTTGTCGCCGGCATCCTGCTCGGCGCAACGCAGATTGTCGGCCTGTTTGGCGCGGGCGGCGCGTCGATCGGCGTTCCGGAGCAAGTGGAAGCCCTCAAGCCGGTCCCTGGGGGACCGGCTAATGGCTGAGCAGGAAAGCCGTTTGGAGAGGGCGCGGATTCACCGCGCCCTGTCCCGGCCAACCCTGCTTTTCGGGGCTGACCGCGAACTGGTGCTGATCACCGGGCTTGCAGCGGTCATCCTCATTTTCGTGGTTCTCACGATGGTATCGGCGGCGCTCGGCTTCGCGATCTGGATCGTGGTCGTCGGCCTTTTGCGCATGATGGCGAAAGCTGATCCGCTGATGCGCAAGGTCTACCTCCGCCACATCAGATACCGCTCGTATTACCGGCCGACTTCCACGCCATGGCGGAAATATTGACCGATGGTAGCTCTCTCCAAATTCCGCCACACCGGCGCGTCGTTCTCGGACCTTCTGCCCTATGCGGGGCTGGTCGAAAACGGCATTATTCTGCTGAAGGACGGCTCGCTGATGGCGGGCTGGTATTTTGCCGGTCCCGATAGCGAAAGCTCGACCGATTTCGAGCGCAACGAAGTGTCGCGCCAGATCAACTCCATCCTCGCCCGGCTCGGTTCGGGCTGGATGATTCAGGTCGAAGCCGTGCGCGTTCCGACCACTTCATATCCGACCAAGGATCAGTCCTATTTCCCCGATCCGGTCAGCTCGTTGATAGATGACGAGCGGCGCCAGCGCTTCGAAACGGCCGAAGGCCACTACGAAAGCCAGCACGCCATTATCCTGACCTATCGCCAGCCGGAAAAGCGCAAGTCCGGCTTGGTGAAATACATCTATTCTGACGACGAAAGCCGCTCGACCAGCTTTGCCGACCGCACGCTTGAATATTTCCGTGCGCAGATCCGCGAGTTCGAGCAGTACATGGGCAACGTCGTCTCGATCCGGCGCATGGTGACGCACGAAGCAGAGGAGCGCGGCGGCTTCCGCACCGCCAAATATGATGATCTTTTCCAGTTCGTGCGCTTCTGCCTCGTAGGCGAGAACCATCCGGTTCGCCTGCCTGCCGTGCCCATGTATCTCGACTATCTCGCGACGGCCGAATTTCATCACGGCCTCTCGCCCATGGTGGACGGCCGATACATGCAGGTCGTGGCGATCGACGGCTTTCCGGCCGAGAGCTGGCCGGGCATTCTGAACGTTCTCGACCTCATGCCTCTCACCTATCGGTGGTCCAGCCGTTTCGTCTTTCTCGATCCTATCGAGGCCAGCCAGCGACTGGAGCGCACCCGCAAGAAGTGGCTGCAGAAGGTTCGCCCCTTCACCGACCAGCTTTTCAAGACCAATAGCGGTTCTGTTGATCAGGATGCGCTTTTGATGGTGTCGGAAAGCGAGGACGCGATTGCAGCGGCCAATTCGCAGCTCGTCGCCTATGGCTATTACACGCCGGTCATCGTCATGTTCGGCAATGACGAGGCCAAGCTGCGCGAACGCGCGGAAGCGGTTCGCCGCTTGATCCAGGCCGAAGGTTTTGCGGCCCGTATCGAGACCCTGAATGCAACCGAAGCATTTCTCGGAAGCATGCCGGGCAACTGGTACGCCAACATTCGTGAGCCGCTGATCCACACCCGCAATCTGGCCGACATGGTGCCGCTCAACTCGGTCTGGTCCGGTGAAGCGGTAAACCCGTGCCCCTTCTATCCGGAGGGTTCGCCGCCGTTGATGCAGGTTGCCTCTGGTTCGACGCCGTTCCGGCTGAACCTTCATGTTGGCGACCTGGGCCACACGCTGATTTTCGGGCCGACCGGTTCGGGTAAATCAACGCTCCTGGCCCTGATCGCAGCGCAGTTCCGGCGCTACAGGGATGCGCAGCTTTTCGCCTTCGACAAGGGCAAGTCGATGTATCCGTTGACGCTGGCGGTTAACGGCGATCACTACGATGTTGGGGCAGGGGAACAACTGACGTTCTGCCCTTTGTCGGATCTGGAATCCGATAGCGACAAGGCTTGGGCCGCTGAGTGGATCGAAACCCTGATCGAGCTTCAGGGCGAAAAAGTCACGCCTGACCATCGCAACGCGATCTCGCACCAGGTCGATCTTATGTCGAAATCAGAACGGCGCTCGCTTTCAGATTTCGTGTCCGGCGTGCAGATGCGCTCTATCAAGGACGCGCTGCGCCACTACACGGTCGACGGTCCCATGGGGCATTTGCTCGACGCGGAACAGGACGGCCTCAAGCTCTCGAACTTCCAGACCTTCGAAATCGAAGAGCTGATGAATATGGGGGACCGCAACCTTGTTCCGATCCTGCTCTACCTGTTCCGCCGAATTGAAAAGCGCCTGACCGGCGCTCCAAGCCTGATCATTCTGGATGAGGCCTGGCTGATGCTCGGCCATCCGGCATTCCGCGACAAGATCCGCGAATGGCTGAAGGTCCTCCGTAAGGCCAATTGCGCGGTCATCCTGGCAACGCAGTCGATCTCGGATGCGGACAAGTCCGGCATCATGGACGTCCTCAAGGAAAGTTGCCCGACCAAGATTTGCCTGCCGAACGGCGCTGCGCGCGAAACCGGTACGCGCGACTTCTACGAGAAGATCGGCTTCAACGACCGGCAAATCGAGATCGTCGCCACGGCCATCCCGAAGCGGGAATATTACGTTGTTTCGCCGGACGGCCGGCGCCTGTTCGACATGGCGCTCGGCCCAATCACGCTGTCCTTCGTCGGCGCCGCCGGCAAGGACGACATCAAGCGCATCGAGGAGCTGCACACCCACTACGGCGATGAGTGGCCGCGGCACTGGCTTCAGACGAGAGGAATCGAGAATGCTCACAAACTCTTTGCTTCGTAGCACCGTCGCGGGGGTCCTGCTCGCCCTTAGCATTTCCGGCTCGGCTCATGCCGGCGCGGCCACTGGCGGCGCGACCGAATGGACGCAGCTTTTGAACAATGTCCAATTGCTGGAGCAATCGGGGCAGGGCGTCACCCAGATCAACAATCAGGTGACACAGATCACCAACCAGATGACGCAGATTCAGAACCAGCTCGACCAGTACCGGACGATGCTGCAGAATCTGGAAAAGCTGCCCGATAACATTTGGGGGCAGGCGCAGCAGGACCTCAATCAACTTCGCAATCTCGTCCAGCAGGGCGATGGCATCGCCTTTTCGATGGGCGGATTGGACGACGTTCTAAAGCAGCGTTTTCCGAGCTTCGAGGAATTTGCCAGCGGTGTGAAGGGCGGGGAAAACTACTCCGACCAGTATCAGAGCTGGTCGCAGACCAACCGGGACACGATCGGCGGGACATTGGCGCAAGCCGGTCTAACGGCTCAACAGTTCGACAGCGAACAGAGCACCATGCGCGAGCTGCAATCGCAGTCGCAGTCGGCGGTTGGCCAGATGCAGGCGCTACAGGTCGGGCATTCGATCGCCAGCCAACAGGTCGAACAGATGCAGAAGCTTCGCGGCCTTGTTGCACAGCAATCGACCATGATGGGCGCTTGGTACCAGTCCGAACAGGCCGCCAAGGATCTCGCGCAGAACAAGCGGGAGCAGTTCTTTAATAGCACATCGCCGTCCACCTCCGGCGGTCAAGAAATGCAGCCGAGGTGGTAAGCGCATGACTGTTGTTAAGCTCCCCATCGTCATCGTGATTGCCCTCCTGTCCGCTGTCGCGGGCGGGGCTTTGTCCTATGTCGTCATTCCGAACACCGATCCGGAGGTGAAGGCGTTGCTTGCTCGCCAAGTTGAGCTTGCCGAAGAGGAAGCCGCTGCGCGCCAGGCTGCGCAGGAAAAAGCCGGCGACTTCTTCAAGTCCAATCCGGACGACTATCCAACCTCGGGCGGCCAGAAAATGGCACCTCGTTTCTGAACCAGCAGAGGTTTTCAGCATGCGCGCCGCATCGATTTTGAGAATGGCGACCTTCGCCATTGCCGCCCTCGCTTTGGTTGAGCCAGCCATCGCACAGGAAGGCAGTGTCCTCACCAATCTGGAAAACCAGGTGCGGTCTGCCACTCAAGGGTGGGAATCCACCGTCATGAACGCGGCCACTTCGCTGTTCTGGATCTTGGCGGGTATCGAATTTGGCATTGCCGCCGTCTGGCTCGCAATAGCCTCGCCTTCGCTCGATACGTGGTTTGCAGAGCTGGTGCGCCGGATCCTCTTCATCGGCTTCTTTCTGTTCGTCCTTCAGCAAGGGCCGGACTTCGCAAAATCGATCGTAGACAGTCTCTTCCAGCTCGGCGCCGATGGCGGGTCGGCGTCTCCTGCGGACGTGTTCAACGCCGGTATCCGCGTGGCCTCGAAGCTCTCCGAGCAGATCAAGTTCGGTCTGTTCGAAGACAATGCCATGGCGATCGCGGCGGTTATCGCCGTCGCAATCGTGGTCATCTGCTTTTCCCTTGTCGCGGCAATCTTCGTCGCCGTGCTGGTGGAAATGTATGTCGGCCTGCTCGCCGGTATGATCATGCTCGGCCTTGGCGGTTCCAGTTTCACCAAGGAATTTGCGATTAAATATCTGGTCTACGCCTTCAGCGTCGGCATGAAGCTCATGGCGCTGGTCATGATTGCGCGCATCGGCTCGGAAATCTTGATCGGATTGGCCGATGATGCGACTGCTGGTGAGGAGTGGCTTGCATCTTTGATCATCGCCGGCCTTTCGGTCGTCGTCTTCATGATCGCACTTCATGTCCCGAACATTATTCAGGGCGTCGTCCAGGGTGTCTCCACCAGCAACGGCATGGAAGCCATTCGTGGCGGCGCTCAAGTCGCCACTTTTGCCGCCGCTGCGGCAACTGGCGTCGGCGCCGGGGTTGCCGCCGCTGGTGCTGCAAAGGCCGGGGGCGCAAGCGCTCTTGGTTCGGCCATGGCAGGCGCTCGGGCAGGGGTCTCGACCAGTGCCCGCAACATGGCCAACGACGCCTTGAACAAGGCGGTTGGCCTTCATGGCTCGCGCGGAAGCGGCGGCCCGTCGATGGGGCTGAGCAATCCCAAAGTCAAAAGCAATCAGAAATGAGCGGCATGGCCCGCGTCTCTCCAACGTCAGGAATTAGGTCATGGCGAAGCTGAAAAATCCCGAAAATCCGTATCTCGCGGCGCGATACGAGTGGAATGAGCGGTATGGCAGCGCGACCCGCTCTGCCAACGCTTGGCGCACGATCGGCATCCTCGCCATGACCATGGCCGTGATCGGTTTCGGCTATGGGCTGTATCAGTCGAGCCAGGTCAAACTGGTGCCCTACATCGTCGAGGTCGACCAGCTCGGCAATTCCGTTTCGGGCGGCTTCCCAGCGCAGATCGAATATGCCGACGAGCGCGTCGTGCGCGCCATGCTCGGCACGTGGATCTCGAACTTCCGTTCGATCACGCCCGATACCATTGTCCAGAAGGGTTACATCGATCGCACATACGCGATGCTGCGGAAATCCGACCCATCAACAGAGAAGGTCAACAACTGGTTCCGCAACAATTCGCCCTTCGACCGGGCGCGGACTGTCACCGTTTCGGTTGAGGTCAGCAATGTCGTGGCGCTCTCGAACAAGAGCTATCAGGTCGATTGGTCCGAAATCGAGCGGGATCGCGCCGGCAAAGAGCTGCGCACGCGACGCTGGCGCGGAGTGGCGACCGTTACACTATCGCCACCTCAAGACGAGGCTATCATTCGCCTGAACCCCATCGGCCTTTACCTCCAGGACTTCGACTGGACGGCCCAACTTTAGCCAAAACGCTCGCGGAGAGAGTGATGTTCAATATGATGAAATTGCGCGCGAGCGTGTGCGCTACAGCCTTGGTTTTCAGCACGGTTGCCCCGAGCATGGGACAGTCGGCCGACTTCAACGCCAACAAGGGCATCGGCATATCCGGGCAATGGCAGAATGCCGGCGCGGTCATGACGAAAGGCCCGGACGGGCAGGTGATCTATCTCTATGGGGAGACGCAGCCGACGGTCGTTTGCTCCCCCCTGCAACTGTGCGAAATCCAGTTGCAGGCCGGAGAAGCCGTGCGCGACGTTCTGGTGGGCGATACCGTGCGCTGGCAGGTCGAACCGGCATCTTCCGGTTCGCCGGAAGGCCAGCGCATCAGCCTGATCGTCAAGCCGGCCGAAGCCGGGCTCAAGACGTCCATGGTCGTCACCACATCGCGCCGGACCTACCACATCAATCTGCAATCCCACGGCTCACGCTACATGGCGCGCGTGGCTTTCAACTACCCGGAAGACATTCGCAAGCAGCTCGAGGTCGTGAACCAGCGGATCTCCGACAGCGTGATCCCCGGCGCCGGCGTTCCGGCCGAAAACCTCAACTTCAATTTCTCCATGTCAGGCAGCGCCAGGTGGAAGCCGACGCGCGTCTACACGGACGGAACGAAGACCTATATCCAGTTCCCTGGCCACCTGGGGAGCGGCGATGCGCCGGTCCTCTATGTCGTTTCGGGCGGGCAAAACCAGATCGTCAATTACCGGCTCAACAACAATATGATGGTCGTCGACTATCTGATCGATCGGGCCATCCTCGTTTCCGGCGTCGGGAGCCGTCAGCAGAAAATCACAATCAACAGGAGGGGATAGTCATGTCTGACTTCTCCATGAAGATCTCACGCGCGCTTGCCATCGGCATCATATCGACCTCGCTCGCGGCCTGCACCACGACAGGGGGCTATTTCTCCCCTGTTGCCAGCATGGATGCGGCCCAGCTCGATAGCATCGCGGCAGATGCCGTCGCCGGCGACATGGTTGCAAAACTTGCCGAGAATGTCGGACCGGGGACCGGAACGATCGCTCTCAAAAGCGACGATTCCGCTTTTGCGGCATCGCTCGACAAGCAACTGCGAGGCTGGGGCTATGCCGTTGATCCGGCGGCAACCGGCGCGGGCGCGATCCCGCTTGCCTACACCGTCGACACGGCTGATGGACAGGTCCTCGTGCGTCTTTCCACGCCGACCGTTGAATTGGCCCGTACCTATTCGACCTCGACGGGCATTGCCGTTCCGGCAAGCCCCGTGTCGGTCATGCGCCGCGCCGAAAGCTAAGAGGACCTGGCTATGAGTTCGATTGATTTGAATGCCGGTCCTGATGAAGACCGCCCGAAGATCCGGCGTCTCAACAGACTGCCGATCTTCATCTTCATCGGGCTCGCGGTCCTCTTTTTTGGCGTTATCATTTGGGGCCTGTCGCAACGCGGCCTGATGAGGGGCGGGGAACAGCCGGACCAAACCCAGGGGCAACCTGCGAGCGATTTTGCCGATGAAATCAAGCGCGGCATTGGCGACGGCGTGATCGGCGAGCCTCGGCCTGATCCGGTCATTATTCAGCCGTCAACGGAAACCGCCGTCGAAGAGGATCGACCGGCCGTGAACCCGTTCCAGCCGACGACACGGCAAGAGACGGTCCAGCAGACGACATTAGAGCCGGAAGCCGATTGGCGCGAACGTCTCCTGCGCGAGCAGGAAGAAGCGTTGCTGCGCGAGCGCCATCGCCAGCAGCTTGCGGCAATTCAGGCTCAGAGCAATGCTCGCAACAGCCCTATGGCGATCGACATCACCAATCTCGACGCGGCCCAACAGTCTGGTCAGCAACAGGGGCAAGGGCAGGGGACAACGCTTGCCGGTACGGGCGGCATGTCCGACCTCTATGCGGCCGCAATGCGCGCCGGGCTTGGTGGTCAAGCCGGTGCAGGCGACCAGAACAATCAGGCTGGAAAGCAGGCGTTTTTTAATCAGGACGTGGCCGATCTTGGCTATCTGCCAAATCAGGTCGTCCCGCAAATGTCGCCCTATGAGCTCAAACGCGGCTCGATGATCCCCGCAACGCTCATTACCGGCATCAACTCCGACCTTCCCGGGCGCATCACCGCCCAGGTTCGCCAGAATGTCTATGACAGCGCCACCGGCCACCGTCTTCTGATCCCCCAAGGGACGAAGCTCTTTGGCCGTTATGATTCCGAAGTCTCTTTCGGTCAGCAACGTGCGCTCGTCATCTGGACCGATATCATCTTCCCGAACGGCTCCACGCTGCAGATCGGCGGCATGGCAGGCGTTGATACACAGGGCTATGGCGGCTTCCGCGACAAGGTGAACAATCATTTCTGGCGCACCTTCGGTTCCGCCATTCTGGTCGCGGCAATCGGGACCGGCATCGACATGGCCTTGCCGGAAAGCAGCACCAATGCCTTCGGTGTCTCGCAAGAACGGCCAGAAGATGCGGCCCGCCGCAACTTCGCGGAATCGTTCGGCCGCGTGGCTGACAAGACCATCGACCGCAATCTGAATGTCCAGCCGACTTTGGAAATCCGGCCTGGCTACAACTTCAACATCCTAGTCGATCAGGACATCGTGTTTCCGGGGGCATACAGGACGGGAGGCGAGCGATGATCGCACTTGGGCGTGCCGGAATCCGGCTTCCTATCATACTCGGCACGGCCGCTCTTTTGAGCGGCTGCCTCGCGCCGGAGGAGTTCAACGCCACGATTGACCTTTCGGGCTATTCCTACTCCGTTGAACTGGATGGGCGTCTGGCCGACCCTCGTTATGTGAAGGCCCTGCAGGATAGGCAGGAGATTCCGCCCGACGCCGATGAGAAGATGAAGGGCCAAGAGGCCTTGGCAGCGACGATGCCGGGAATGGAGCGCTTCGTCTATGTAGGGGGAGGCCGGTTTGATCTGGCAATGAGCCTAGAAGGCGAACTTACTGAATCGAATCCGGCGATCGGTTTCCCCGCCACCAAGTCACGGTCCGGCAACAATTTCTTGACGGTTGAACGTCAGGAGGATGGCTCGGTCGTGATCTCGACGCCGGTGGTGCCGAAACAGGCTTTGGCTGACCTCAACTCGATCGGCTTGCCGGCGACTGGAACCGTCACCGTCACCGTCAAGGGCACGGTTCTGGAACAGAACGCCGACGAGGAGGCCGGGCAAACCTATAGCTGGCATCGGAAATCCTGGGAGGATCGCGTATATCTGAAGCTCGATCCGGGCGGAAGCTGATGAGCATCCTGAGCTACTCCCCGAAAATAGGGCACTGACGTAAGCTACGAATTGTTGTCTGCTGGTCTTCGACGATGGAGATCAGAGATGTCGAAACGCAAGCAGCATTCGCCCGAGTTCAAGGCGAAGGTCGCCCTGGAAGCATTGAAGGGCGAAGAGACGGTATCGGAATTGGCGAGCCGGTTCGGTATCCACCCCACGATGATCCATCAATGGAAGCGGGCGTTACTCGAAGGGGCATCGGGTGTGTTCGAGCGTGGCGGGCGCAAAAAGCCAGAGATTGACGATGAACAGGTCAAGGATCTGCACGCCAAGATCGGAGAGCTGGCCGTCGCCAACGATTTTTTGTCACGAAAGCTCAAGCCCTGGGGCGGGAAGTGAGACGGGGGATGATAGAACCTGATCACCCCGTTCTCTCGATTGGCAAGCAGTGCACGCTGCTGTCGCTCTCGCGTTCCTCGTTCTACTACACGCCGAAAGGCGAGACCGAGATCAACCTCGCGCTAATGCGCAGGGTCGATGAGCAATTCCTGGAGACGCCATTCTTCGGCGTCCGGCAGATGACTTGGCACCTGCGCAATGAAGGGCACCTGGTGAACGAGAAGCGCGTGCGGCGGTTGATGCGGCTCATGGGGCTGATGCCAATCTACCAGAAGCCCAATACCTCGAGACCGGCCAGGGGACACGAGGTTTGGCCGTATCTTCTAAAGGGATTGAGGGTGGAACGTCCGAACCAGGCCTGGGCTGCGGACATCACATATCTGCCGATGCGCCGGGGCTTTCTCTACCTGGTGGCCATCATGGACTGGCACACCCGCAAGGTCTTGGCCTGGCGCATCTCGAACACGCTGGAGGCAGACTTCTGCATCGAAGCATTGAACGAGGCGGTCCACAAGTTCGGCCCACCCGAGATCATGAACACCGATCAAGGCAGCCAGTTCACGTCCTTTGCCTGGACCGATCGGTTGCGACGAATGGGAGTGCGCATCTCCATGGATGGCAAGGGGCGGTTCCTCGACAATATCTTTGTCGAGCGGCTCTGGCGCACCCTCAAATACGAATGCGTCTATCTGCACGCTTGGGAAACTGGATCACAGGCTCGCGCTGGCGTCCGCGACTGGATGGAATTCTACAATTATCGACGCCCTCATTCCGCCCTTGGCGGTAAACCGCCTGCCGTGATTTATTGGCAGCGCATTGAGCAAAACCAACCCGACCAGCAGGTGCAACGAGTAGCTTAATTTACGCCGATATCTGTCCAGCGATTGGGGAGTAGCTCATCCTGCCGAACAATAAGCAACCTCTCTCCGGACAACGGAGATTGGATGCCCTTCACGATTTAGAGCTGATCGTGCAAGGCGAAGAGGCCGGAATTACGTGGCGCCGAGTTTGCGTCTTGCTCGACAATGAGCTGGCCGAAATCAACCATCCCGTTATTGCACAGGGAACGAGTTGGGGGTTGAACCTCACAGATAACGGGCTCCGTTTCATCGATGGTCCAACAACAAAAGAGGTTCAGCCCTCGCGAGCATAAGCAAGGAGATTTGCGTGACCCGTGGTGTGCCTAAGAAAAAAGAACCCGACGCGATCGATATTCATGTTGGACGCCGAATCCGTATGCGGCGCGTCTGGCGCGACATGACACAGGTGGCTTTAGCCGGGGCGATCGGCCTCACGTTCCAGCAGGTGCAAAAATACGAGAAAGGGACCAATAGGGTAAGCGCAAGTCGCCTCACAGAAATCGCGGCCGTTCTCGACGTCGCCCCCTCGTACTTCTTCGAGGACATGCACGACCGCGAGGGCGTTGCTCGTACTCCGCCCGTTGACAACGAGATGGCGGAGTTTCTGTCCAGCGCTGAGGGCTTAGCGTTGAACCGGGCCTTCGCTCGCATTGAAAATAAGACCATTCGTCGGCGCTTTGCTGGCCTGGTCAAAAGCCTCGCGGCTCAAGCGGAACATTCTCAAGAGGAAGAAACAGCTTGAGCCGGTACACTGTGCAGGTCACCAACGGGACTGAAACAGACCCGGAAGCGACTATTGGTTATGATCCCCCGTTGCGGACCTTCTTTCTCCAGGCATTTCCCGATCCGGAAACGGACGAGTGCGCGCTTTGGCTCGGCACATGTTTGGAGGAATTTCCGACGCTGGAATCCATCATCGAAGACGCGCGACGAGATGGGTTTGAAATTTTCGGATTATCGCACGAAATCATCATGGGGATGCTCAAGGATGCGGGACCGTGGTACCCGCCAAGCCTTGGTGAACGGCTTGGCATTGTGCGATAAGCGGCTTTGTCGGCGGGCTGGCCTGATGTAGCTTCGTCAAATAGTCTGATGAAAGTATCTAAGCTGGGAAGATCTCCATGCCCGACCACGAATTGCAGCACATCATCACAAAGGCTCGCGACGCCAAGCACGGTGAATTTGGGGTTCTGTCTACCGGCGAGAAGTTGGCCGTCGCGCTGGTGCTGAACCGGCCGGACTGGCTGGCCGGTATGCACTACACGCTGGCAGAGGCCATTGAGCGCGTAGGCCCCAAGTGGCTCGCTTTGATTCCCGAAGCCGCACGGGCGCTGGAATACGAAGACGAGCAGGCCGACGGTAAGGCATAAGCCGGATTTCTAAGATCCACTTCCGATGGATTATATAACAATTTCAATAACTTAGTTCCATAATGATAATTATGCGACTCAACAAACCACACAACAAAAAAAGCCGGACTTGCCTCTCGCCCCATCACGGCGTGACTAAAGAAAGCCAGCTTTCTGCTTTTATGTATTGCAAGAAATCCATACATATGGAAGTTTGGAGCATGTCAATGCGGCCGGACTACGTCGATCGCCATGTGAGGGATGCCTAATGGCTGACAAGGATGCTGTTATAATCAGCGACCAAAGCGGCGTGGGAACCGAGAAAGGCATCTCGCTCAACTTCAAGGTGACCGCAGAGTTCAAGAAAGAATTCAAAGGGTTCGCTGTCGCTCAGGGGATCAGCATGACGGACCTTCTCAAGGAAGGCTTCGCTCTCTCCAGAAAGAACCGGCAAAAATGATCATCCCATGGGTCAAGGCGGTGCGCGCTGTTTGTATCGAATCAGCGCAAGCACTACGTCAGCCGCAATGACGATCGAGGCCCTAAACAACACCGAAGCGACGGTCGACTGGCTGTTCTCTATCGGTGAAGGCCGCGGCCTGCCCGCGATCGACGGCTTATTGGCGGTCGATGATTATGATCCCAAGGGGCGGTCGCCGGAAGAAGTCGCCATCATGGAGAAGGCGCATTCCTACGGTGCGCGCGCAGTGTTTTTTGAGGCGGAACGACACGGCCGGTCGCCGATCGCGCAAGCATTCATCTTCGAATCAACTGACGAGCTTGACGACGCTCGGTTCGCAGAACTGCACAAGCGTCTGTGGAGCTGGGGCGGCGTGCCGCTCGTCTATCGCGCTGCGCCTGGCTGCATACAACTCTTTCGCTGTGCTCACGAACCTGATTTTGTCGGGTCCGGCGATGTCGCCGTTTGCCGTCCGATCCGCACGCTGTTGATTGGCGCAAAGATTGCCGCAGAGGAGATCTGGTGGGACGCTGCTCGAATTCGAAACGGCACGATCTGGGATGATCCCGACACCTGCAAACTTATGCTTTCGGCCCAGAAGGCGGCGCACAGAACATTGGTCGAAGAGGTGCGCGCGCTGGCAAAACACCTCGCGGAACGGCGGCTGCTCGCGCCTCGACTACGCCGCCGCCTGCTCATCCTGTCACTGCTGATTGCCTATCTTGAAGAACGATCGGTTCTCCAGCCGGCCGATTTCGGCAAGGCGCGCGAGGGTGCTCGTCGGTTTTTCGAAGTTCTTGGCGATGGCGTAGCGTTGGTCACGCTGCTCGAAGCGCTCGAAGAGCGTTTCAATGGCCATGTATTCAGATTGACGGATGAAGAACGTGCGGCTTTGGCGGAAAGCACCGAACTCGCCAGTTACGCGCGCCTCGTTGAAGGTTATGAGGATAGCAGCGGCCAGCTTAGCCTCTGGCGTCTGTACTCCTTCCGCGATCTGCCGGTTGAGTTGATCAGCAATATCTATCAGCTCTTTGTGAAGGACGCTTCGAGTTCCATTTACACCCCTCCCGCCCTAGTACGGCTCATGCTGGAAGAGGCGCTGGGGTGGGACAGACTCGACAAGCTGATGGCCGGCGATGGGGTAATTCTCGATCCGGCCTGCGGGTCGGGAGTTTTTCTAGTCGAGGCCTACAGGCGGCTCGTTCTGCACTGGCGCTGGCGGAATAATTGGGCGCGTCCAGGCATCGACGAACTACGCCCGCTGCTCCAGCGTGTACATGGCATCGATCTCGAAGAGGGGGCCGTCGAACTGGCCGCGTTCAGCCTGTGTCTCAGCCTCTGCGACGCGCTGCAACCGGAAGAAATTCGCTCCAGCGTGAAGCTATTCCCGCCGCTAGCTGATGTGACACTGCACCATAGCTGCTTCTTCGAAGCGAAGGCCAAGGGGATGATCAAAGCGCCGGTCACGGCGATTATTGGCAATCCACCCTTCGAGTCATCTTTGACGACGGAAGGGGCGAAGCAAAGCTACGCCGCCTACACGCAGGCGCATGGTGCCTTGGCAGACAAGCAACTCGCCTATCTTTTCCTGCACGATGCAATGGAAATGCTGACACCAGAAGGTGTATTGGCGATGGTCGAGCCATCAGGCTTTCTCTATAATCAGCACGCACTTGCTTTCCGCCGTACTTTCTTCACCCGCTGGAAGGTGCGTGAGGTCCTCGATTTCGTATCGGTACGCGGACTGTTCAAAAAGGGCGAGGCTGACCCGAAGATCGTGGTGGTGATTGCGGAGGCTGCGACGCCGTCGCCCGATAGCCGCCTGCTTCATGCTGTGTTCCGCCGCAATGGCCGCGCCACCGCCGAGCAGGGTTTCGACATCGACTATTATGACCTTCATTGGCTCCGCAACGCGGATGCGGAACGGTCACGCGACGTCTGGCGCTCAAATCTGCTCGGCGGCAGCCGAGTTCTCGACCTGATCAATCGGTTGCGTAGCTATCCGACGCTGAAGGATTTCGCGACGAAGCAGGGCTGGGATTTCGGCGAAGGCTACATTGCAGGGCTGAAGGGCATTTCCCGACCCGCTGGCCACCTCGTCGGCCAGCCGCTGCTGCCGACGAGCGCGCTCTCCGAACATGGCCTCAACACAGTGCTCCTCGAAACGGTACCAGACCGTCCCATTAAGGATACCAAGACAGAGCGTAGGTTCTCGCCGCCGTTCCTGCTGATCAAGGAACATGAGAACCTGCATCACGGCCTCTGGAACGGCCACTATCTGACCTACAAGCATGAGATTGTCGGGCTAACGGCTCCGAAGAAGGACCTGGATCGTCTCGCTGGCATTGAGGCCTGGCTCAAGCGCGAGAATACGGTGCTGCGCGCCTATGTGGCTGGAATTAGCGCCCGCCTATTCACACAGCGCGCCACGGCGATTCTCAGTGCCGACGTGTTTGCCTTACCTTATCCGGAGGATCAGGATCTTGATCTCAGCCAAAATGAGCGCGTCATTGCGGAAGATATCGTTGATCATCAGCGTGATTTTATTCGCCTCGGAACTGCTGCGCCAGTGATGCGAAAGGCACCCGTCGAGGCACTTGACGCTTTCGACGAGGTATTTTCCAGCCAACTCAATGCCGTTTATACGCGCAAGCCAGTACGCGCCCTGCAATCTCAGCAATGGTCGGGTGCCATCTGCAAGCCTTATGTGTTTGGTGATGGCGCGGTCGATTGGTCCGACGCCAATGAATTGCACAACTATCTTGACACCTTACTTCATGAGCGTCGCGGCTCCGGCCTGACTGTCACACGTATCACCCGACTGTACGACAAGGGTTTTGTGTTTCTGCTAAAACCGGATCGTCATAGGTTTTGGACGCGCTCGATCGCGCTTCGTGACGCCGACGATGTCCTCGCCGACCTTCGCGCGCAGGGGTTCTAGCGTGCTGGCGGATGAAGGAGAACGTCAAACGCATGCGGGAGCACTTGACACCGGAGCTCATCTTCCCGGTGAATGGTTCAACTCGCTGGTTGGATTCATTGGTAGCGTTTTGCCGCAGTGGCGCGATGATCCGGCAAGACCCGCCCAGAGCGGCGAGACCGGGCTAACGGCGCAACTCTGCTCGCGCCTCACCAGCGTGAGCCGTCATACCCCAGGCTGGGATTTCCTGCAGTTCAAACGGGAAGAACCGGATGAGACAGACGGTCGACGCTCAATCGACCTTGCGGTGGCGCCGAGCGGGTCGGTGATTTGGATCGAAGGCCGCGAATATACCGAATATCAGACTCTTCTTCCAATCGAGTGCAAGCGGCTGCCTACACCGTCGGGGGCCGAGCGCGACGAGCGCGAGTATCTTTACAGCCGGTTCAATACCGCAGGCGGCATCCAGCGCTTTAAAGCGGGCCATCATGCCGCTTCCCACGCACATGCCGCAATGATCGGCTATGTGCAGGATCGCGACATTCTCGCCTGGGCTGCGCAGCTTGACCAATGGATTGAGGGATTGGAGAGCGATACTATCGACGGCTGGTCGGTTGCCTGCGGCACGACAATCAAGCTGAGATTCCGCGACAAACAGGATGAGACGTTGCGTCGTGCGTGTGTCGGAGGGAGGGCGTAGCCCGACCGGAGGCACACGCACGACGCTTCGCTCGTTTTTGGGTCTGTGATCGCGGTCGGCCCGGTAGGCTTGTGGTTTTCAGGAATGGAGAACCATCTTTGTGCCGGGGCGCCATGTAACCGATCAACAGACGAGACTTTTCATGAAGCTGAGACAGGACCACCCCATCGAAGTCGCCGCGGCCAGGGCCGGGATGAGCCGGGCGAGCGGATACCGCATTTCGAAAGATCCCCAACTGCCATCGCAGAGGGCGCAGCCGCGAGGCCGGCGGCGCCCGGACCCGCTTGAGCACATTTTCGACGCTGAAGTCGTCCCGCTATTGCAATCAGCCCCGGGTCTTCGGCCGGTCGCAATTTTTGAGGAGATGCTGCGCCGCCACCCTGACCTGTCGCCGGGTATCCGCCGGACGCTGGAGCGGCGGATCCGGGCCTGGCGGGCGGTGCATGGCGAGGAACAGGAGGTGATCTTTAGACAGGTTCACGAGCCCGGCCGGCTCGCACTGTCGGATTTCACCGACATGGGGGCGCTCGACGTGACCATTGCCGGTCAGCCCCTGGATCACCTGCTCTACCACTTCCGCCTGCCGTGGTCGGGCTTCGAGCATGCCCATGTCATCCTCGGCGGAGAGAGCTTTGTCGCCCTGGCCGAAGGATTGCAGAATGCGCTCTGGTCGGTGGGCGGGGCGCCGTCTTCCCATCGCAGCGACAGTCTGTCGGCGGCTTTTCGCAACCTCGATACCGACGCGCGGGCGGATCTCACGACGCGCTATGACGCCCTGTGCACCCATTACCGGATGACGCCGACCCGCAACAACAAGGGGGTGGCGCATGAGAACGGCTCGATCGAAAGCGCCCACGGCCATCTCAAGAGCGCGATCCGGGATGCGCTGTTGATGCGCGGCAGTGCCGACTTCGACGATCTCGATGGCTACCGCGCCTTCATTGACGAGATCGTGGGGCGCCGCAATGCTGCCCGCGGCAAGCGTATCGCAGCCGAACGGTCCTATCTGCAGGGGCTGCCCGCGCGCCGCACCACGGACTTCGAGGAGGTGATCGTCACCGTTTCCAGCACCGGCGGCTTCACCTTGCGCAAGGTCTTCTACACCGTGCCCTCCCGCCTGATCGGGCACAGGCTGCGCGTGCGCCTGTTCGACAATCGCCTTGAGGTCTTCACCGGCGGCACCCACCTGCTGACCCTGCCCAGAGGGCGGGCCAGGGCCAACGGCAAGCATGACCAGGTCGTGAACTATCACCATGTCATCCATTCGCTGCGCAGAAAGCCCATGGCGCTGTCGAGGCTGGTCTATCGCGACAAGCTCTTTCCGCGCCAGGAATACCGGCGGGCCTTCGAAGCGCTCATCGACCGGCTGCCCGAACGGCAGGCCTGCAAGATCACAGTCGAACTGCTTGCCCTGGCGCATGATCGCGGCTGTGAGGCGGAACTGGCCAGCGAGTTGAGCCGGGTTCTCGGGGACGGTGGACTTCCGGACCTTGTCGCCTTGCGAGGGAAGTTCACACCGCCCGCAGGCAGTCTGCCGGTCGTCACCGTGCAATCCGTGTCTCTGGACAGCTATGAAGCGCTTGTCAAAACGGCGGATGCAGCAGGAGTACCGGCATGATGAACGCCCATACCGTCGATGAGGCCCGCCTCTCCATCATGCTGAACGACCTACGGCTGCCGACCATCAAGATGCTCTGGCCGCAATTTGCCGAACAGGCTGACCGGGAGGGCTGGCCGGCCGCCCGCTTCCTGGCCGCTATTGCGGAGCACGAACTGGCCGAACGCGCCCACCGCAGGATCGCCCGACATCTTGCCGAAGCGCACCTGCCGCCCGGAAAGACAATGGACAGCTTCGACTTCGACGCCGTTCCAATGATCTCAAAAGCACAGGTCATGGCCATGGCGGCGGGAGACAGCTGGCTGGCCAAGGGCGCCAATGTCCTGATGTTCGGACCGCCCGGCGGCGGCAAATCCCATCTCGCGGCCGCCATTGGCCTGACACTGATCGAGAACGGCTGGCGGGTGCTCTTCACGAGAACCACAGATCTCGTCCAGAAGCTGCAGGTGGCCCGCAGGGAACTGCAGCTCGAGGCCGCCATTGCAAAACTGGACAAGTTCGACCTGATCATCCTCGACGATCTCGCCTATGTCACCAAGGACCAGGCCGAAACCAGCGTCCTCTTCGAGCTGATCTCCGCGCGATACGAGAGGCGGTCCATCATGATCACCGCCAATCAGCCCTTCGGCGAATGGAACAAGGTCTTCCCCGACCCGGCAATGACGCTCGCCGCCGTCGACAGGCTTGTCCACCATGCAACTATCTTCGAGATGAACGTGGAAAGCTACAGACGGCGCTCCGCAATGGAGGCAAAACGCAAGAGAGGCAGGCCTGCCTCATACGCGACAATCAACAACACCCCCATGATTGACGCGGAACGACAAACAACAGGCGAAGAAAATCTTGCCAGCGACAATCAGGATGATAACCTCACCAATGCCGCGACATAGAATCTTATCCTGATTGTCGCCAGCGTCTCATCCAGATTGTCGCGCTATAGTTGCCGACAAGCTAGCGCTCATGGAGCATGATGCCGCATCCAAAATCGCATCGTTCCGGTCTGATCATACTCGGCGTGCTGGGCTCGTTGGTATCAGGATTGATCACCTCTGGATCGAGATGTAGAACTAACGACATGACATATCGCACTCCCCGCATTTGAGGATTCGGGCAGTGTTCATCTTTCCGGCCACCGTAATTGAACTGCCACTCGCACCGGAGTCTGAACCTCGAGAGGCGCTCCACTAATATAGCTCAGGGCTGCATCGATCTTTGGCGCATCAAGTGTTTCGAGATAGCGGATCGCGGCTTCTGCTGAAAAAGGCTCGCCGGCCTTTTCCGACTCATGGAAGTTGCTTGCGAGCGCCGTCCAGATCGCCGCGTCATAGCCGTTCGCCTTCGCCCAAGCCGTGATCGCTGCGACAGATTGTGGGTGGCGTTCAATGGCTTTGCCGCTTTGCCGGCCCGACGAAATGTCGACAAAACCTACTCGCCCCTGATTTTGCATATCTCTTGGAAGAGGTTCTCCCGCCGCCCCCTCGCGCACCCAAAGGTTCTCAAGCGCCGCATTTAGATCAGTGAAACTGCTTCGGGCCGCGTAGGTGGTGCAGAAGGGGCCGAAAGCTTCATCGATTGCGTATTCCGATGAAGCCGGCCATTGATTCCGAAACGAAGCCGGCCACCTGTTCCGATTTCATTCCGGCCAGCATTCCGATTTGAAGCCGGCCAGTCGATGCTCCCCTGGGTCGTTGTTTTGAATGGCTCCTGTTTGTCGTGCGGTCAAGCGGCGGATGGAGTGTGGCGCTGCTTTCGCAGGCTCTCGCCGCTGAGTTCAATGCGGTAGGCGCTGTGGACGAGGCGATCGAGGATGGCGTCGGCGAGTGTCGGATTGCCGATCATGTCGTACCAATGATCGATGGGCACCTGGCTGGTGACGATGGTGGATCGCTTCTCATAGCGATCTTCGATGATCTCGAGGAGATCGCGGCGCTGCTCGTCGTTGAGCTTCTCGGGACCCCAATCGTCGAGGATGAGCAGGTCGGTTCTGGCGAGTGCCTTGAGGACCTTCGGGTAGCGGCCGTCGCCGCGCGCGAGTGCAAGGGTGGCGAATAGCCTGGGCAGGCGATGATAGGCGACGGAGAAGTCCTCGCGGCATGCCTTGTGTCCGAGCGCGCAGGCCAGCCAGCTCTTGCCGACGCCGGCGGGTCCGATCAGCAGGAGACTGTGATGATGCCTGATCCAGTCGCAGCCGGCGAGCTTCAGGAACAGATTGCGGTCGAGGCCGCGGGCGGCGCGGAAGTCGATGTTCTCGACCTGGGCGTCATGGCGGAGCCTGGCGGCACGGGCTCTCGCCTCGAAGCGCTTCTGGCGGCGCGTCGTCGCCTCGCGCTCAAGAAGGAGAGCGAGCCATTCGCCATGCTCGAGGCTCCTCACTTCCGGTTGGGCCTCGAGTTCGTGATAGGCGCTTGCCATGCCGGAGAGGCCGAGTTCGCGCAGCATGTCGATGGTGGGATTGGTCAGCATTGTCTTGGTCCTCAATGAAAGTAGCCGGGGCCGCGCAGGTTTGCGTGTTCCATGACGGCGGCGGGTTCGGTGGAATGCCTGTTGGACTTGTGGGTGGCGATGAGTGCGGTGATGGTCTTGCAGGTCAGCCCGCCGATCTCGACGGCACGCGCCGACACAGCCTCGGCGCGCTCGCGGGGAAGATCGCGATAGAGGCGCAGGACTCCGAGGCATGTCCTGAAGCCCTGTTCGGGATGTGGCCGGCTGGCGAGAATGGCGGTGACCAGGCCTTCGGTCTCGGGACCGATCGACGCGCCCCAGCGCCGGAAACGATCCGGTGTCCACTCGGCGTAGCGCCGATGCGAACTCGGCATATGATCGGGGTCCGTGCCAAAGCGCGGCCCCCCATAGGGGTCTGTTACGGCTGAGTGCAGGATCGTACGTTAGGCGGCCAAGACGCGTCTTCCGTTCTCCCTGAGCTCCCCGTTAGGGCCGACATATCGGTAAATAGTGACAGGTTTGACGCCAAGCTCCTTGGCGAGTTGTGCGACGGAGGTATCGCGGTTTGACATGGCCGCCTGCGCAAGGCGCACCTGTGTTTTGGTCAGCGCGAATTTACGCCCCCCTTTTCGTCCTCTCGCCCGGGCTGCTTTGAGGCCTGCGACGGTGCGCTCGCGGATCAGCTCCCGTTCAAATTCTGCAAGGGCCGCAAAGATGCCGAATATCAACCGCCCTGCAGCGGTGGTGGTGTCGATCTGTGCCCCTTGTCCGGTCAGGACGCGGAGGCCGACCTCCCGATCGGTCAGTTCCTGCACGATTGTGACGAGGTGTTTGAGGTCACGACCGAGGCGGTCGAGCTTCCAGACGACCAGGACATCGCCTTTGCGCAGGGCCTTGAGACATGCATCGAGGCCTGGCCGGGTGTCGCGCTTACCTGAAGCCTGATCTTCGTAGATGCCGTCGGCTGCCACGCCCGCTTCGATGAGCGCGTCTCGCTGGAGATCGAGGGATTGGCTGCCATCGGCTTTCGAGACCCGAGCATATCCTATCAGCATGGCTTTATCTCATACGAACGTTTGCGATGCTGCTCGGCGCGATCTTGCATATCCTCGCCCTCGTAAATCTTAATCTGTATCTAAATCAAAGATACACAAACACCCTGCAGAAAGCAAAAGAACTATGGCGCACCGCACCATCCTGACCGCGCGGCAGCGCGCGGCACTGATCGACCTTCCGACAGATGAGGCGAGCATTCTTTACCACTACACGCTATCCGATGATGATCTCGAACACATCAATGAGCGCCGTCGCGACCGAAACCGATTTGGCTTTGCCTTGCAGTTATGCGCCCTGCGGTATCCAGGGCGCCTGCTCGCCTCAGGCGAGGTTATTCCCCCAGAAGTAACCCGTTTCCTTGGGGCGCAGCTTGGTCTGGGATCCGATGCACTTGCCGAGTACGCCACCCGCTCCGAAACAAGGCGTGACCATCTCATCGTGTTGCGTCAGGTCTACGGCTTCAGGATGTTCTCCGGTCACCGCGCACGCGAGCTGAAGGCATGGCTGGCGGGCAAGGCGGAGAACGCGACCACCAACCATGATTTGGCCCGCCGATTTGTCGATGAGTGCCGCCGGACCAAGACTATCCTGCCGGGTATATCCGTGGTCGAGCGCCTCTGCGCGGATGCGCTTGTCTCGGCGGAGCGCCGGATCGACAGCGCCATCGTGGCTCGGCTGGAGGAGCCGATGAAAGCCCTCCTGGATGCCCTGCTGACGGAGATGGTCGAGGGCAAGGTCAGCCGGTTCGTCTGGCTGCGCCAATTCGAGGTGGGGCAGAACTCGGCCGATGCCTCCCGCCTCCTCGACCGGTTGGAATTTCTGCAGGACATGAACCTATCGCCTGACATCCTGGCAGGCATTCCACCCCATCGGGTGACCCGCCTGCAGCGTCAGGGGGAACGCTATTTTGCCGATGGCCTGCGCGACATCAGCAGTGATCGCCGCCTCGCCATCCTCGCGGTCTGCGCGGTCGCATGGCGTGCGGCACTTGCTGATGCGGTGATCGAGACCCACGACCGGATTGTCGGCAAGACATGGCAGGGCGCGAAGAAGCTCTGCGATGCCAAGATCGCTGACGCAAAGACGGCGGTGCAGGACACCCTGCGCGCCTTCAAATCCCTTGGTGCCGCCTTGCTCGACGCCAGAAGCGATGGCGCGCCCTTGGATCAGGCGACGGAACTGGCCTGCGGGTGGGACCGGCTTGAAGGGTTAGTTGCCACCGCCGCCGAGTTGACCGACACGATGGCCGCTGACCCCTTGGCGCATGTTGGCCAAGGTTATCACCGGTTCCGGCGCTATGCCCCGCGCATGCTGCGCGCGTTGGATATCCAGGCGGCGGGCGACACAGCGCCCTTGCTGCAGGCCAGCACGCTGATCGCGGGCGATGAGAGGCCCGAGACACCACCGGTTGGCTTCCTGCGGCGCGGCTCCAAATGGCATCGCCATCTGAATGCCCAGGAGGAAGATGGCCACCGGCTCTGGGAAGTGGCGGTGCTGTTCCATCTACGGGATGCGTTCCGCTCCGGCGATATCTGGGTGCCGCATTCCCGACGCTACAGCGATCTGAAACAGGCTCTGGTTCCCGCCGAGGCGGTGACGGAGATACCAAGATTGGCCGTGCCGCTCGATCCGGAAGCCTGGCTTGCCGACCGTAAGGCACGCATGACCGACGGCCTGGCGCGGCTGGCCAAGGCAGCGCGTGACGGGGCCATCCCCGGCGGCTCGATCGAGAACGGCATCCTGAAACTCGACCGTCTGACCGCCGCGGTGCCCGAAGAGGCGGACGAGCTGGTGCTCGATCTCTACGACCGGCTGCCCGCCATACGGATCACCGAGCTGATGCAGGAGGTCGATACGGATATCGGCTTCACGGAAACCTTCATCAGTGCGCAAACCGGCGCGCCCTGCAAAGACCAGATTGGCATGCTGACGGTGCTACTGGCCGAAGGCCTGAATCTTGGGCTCAGCAAGATGGCCGAGGCGACCAATACGCATGATTACTTCCAGCTCTCCCGCCTGTCGCGATGGCATGTGGAGAGCGACGCTATCAACCAGGCCCTCGCCATGGTGATCGAGGCGCAATCCCGGCTGCCCATGGCCGGGTTTTGGGGCGGTGGCGTGACGGCCTCCAGCGACGGGCAATTCTTCCCCGCCGCCCGACAGGGCGAAGCCATGAATCTCATCAACGCAAAATACGGTTCTGAACCGGGGCTGAAAGCCTACACTCATGTCTCCGATCAGTTCGGTCCGTTCGCCACCCAGAACATTCCGGCCACCGTAAGCGAAGCGCCCTACATCCTGGACGGGCTGTTGATGAACGAGGCGGGGCGGAAGATCACAGAGCAATATGCCGACACCGGCGGCTTCACTGATCACGTCTTTGCCGTGACGTCGCTGCTCGGGTTCCGGTTCATCCCGCGTATCCGCGACCTGCCATCCAGACGGCTCTACCTCTTCGATCCGGCGTCAGCGCCAAACGAATTGCGCAGCCTGATCGGTGGCAAGATCCGCGAGGGCCTTGTCGTCCAGAACTGGCCCGGCGTGCTTCGGTCTGCCGCCACCATGGTGACAGGCGTCATGCCGCCCAGTCAGTTGCTCAAGAAGTTCGCCGCCTATCCGCGCCAACACGAGCTGGCCCTGGCGCTCCGTGAAATCGGCCGCGTCGAGCGCACTCTCTTTGTTATCGAATGGCTCCTCGACGCCGACATGCAGCGCCGGGCCCAAATTGGCCTGAACAAGGGTGAGGCCCATCACGCCTTGAAAAACGCTTTGCGCATCGGGCGTCAGGGCGAAATCCGCGATCGCACCGCCGAGGGTCAGCACTATCGCATGGCCGGTCTCAATCTACTCGCCGCCATTATCATCTACTGGAACACCAAGCACCTCGGTCAGGCCGTCGCCGCACGGCAGCGGGCCGGTCTGAATTGCGATCCCGCTCTGCTCGCGCATATCTCCCCGCTCGGATGGGCCCATATCCTGCTCACCGGCGAATACCGGTGGCGGCGGCAAGTCGGGGCAAAAGTTGTGAAGTAATCATCCCTATTTCTTGCCACCTTCACGGCCACCAAACGGGCGCACCAAGCTCATCGCCACAACGAAGGCGGCCACAGGGCTCAAAACCGGGAGTATGGGATGTTAACGTACGATCCTGCACTCAGCCGTAACAGACCCCTGGAAGGGGAACGTCCCAGATCTATCCCGGTTCGGCATTGACTCACTTTTTCCTGATTATTGCTTTGTTGTAATGTCCGATGGGGGCGGGCCGGGGGCAGGGTGCGTCTCGGGGCGGCAGATTTGGCAAGCGCGGCGCGCCCTGTGATGATCGAAATTGCATCACGCGGCGTGGTCTGATACCCAATTTGCAGGGTGGAGGAACGCCATGGATGTGCGACGTCTGAAGTATTTTCTGGCGGTGGCCGAGGAATTGCATTTTGGCCGGGCGGCCACGCGGCTTGAAATCGCGCAGCCGCCACTCAGCCGTCAGATCGCCGCGCTCGAGGCTGACATCGGGGCGCAGTTGTTCGACCGCAGCCGCAGCCAGATCCGGCTGACGCAGGCGGGCGAAATCTTTGAAGGTCATGCCCGCGCCATCGTCGACCGGCTCGAAAATGCCTATCGCGAGACGCGGCTGGTGGGCGAGGGGGGGCAGGGGCGTCTGCGCATCGCCTTTGTCGGATCGGCCTCGCACGGGGTTCTGCCGACGCTGATCAAATCCTACCGGTCGCATTTTCCCAAGGTGGAACTGGCGTTGTCGGCCATGAACAACGCCGAGCTTCATTCCGCGATCATCCAGCGGGAAATCGACATCGCGGTGGCGCGGCCCGATCTGGGCGACGACGAACTGCGCCGCGAACCGCTGGCGCATGAGGACCTCGTGCTCGCGATCCCCGATGCGTCAGAGCTGGCCTCGCGCAAAGAGATACGTTTTGCCGACCTCAGCGATCAGACCTTCGTGCTGTATCCCCGCAGGCCGCGCCCCAGCTATGCCGACCACATCCTGTCGATCTGCAAGCAGGAGGGGTTCGAACCCGCCGCGCTGGAACTGGCGCAGGATTTCCAGACCGCGATCAGCCTTGTATCGGTGGGCGTCGGGATCTGCGTCGTCCCCGCGAGCGTGGCGGCGACGACCCGGCCCGGCGTGTTCTACCGGCCCTATGTGGGGCTGAACCCCGGCACGTCGCTCACCATCCACGCGCGGCGCGACAACCAGTCGCCGCAGGTGCGCAATTTTCTGGAAGTCGCGCGGAAATTCGTGCGCTCGCGCTGATCGTTAGCTGCGGCGCGTGGCGTCGCGCAGGGCGTCGTGATCGACCTCGATCCCCAGACCCGGCCCCTGCGGCACCTCGATATGGAAATCGCGGAAGACGAGCCCCGAGGACGTCAGATCCTGCTTGAGGATACGGGACCCGAAGTGTTCGCAGCCCCATTCCAGCGTCGGAAGCGTCGAGAACACCGCGACATGGGCGGCAGCGCCGATCCCGCTTTCCAGCAGACAGCCGCCGTAAAGCTCCATGCCAAAGGCCTGCGCCACGCCCGCGGCGCGTTTCAGCTCCAGCATCCCGCCGGATTTCACGAGCTTGAGGGAATAGACGCTGCCGGTCGCCGCCATGCCGTTCTGCACAAGCTCCGGCGTGGAAAACGCCGCCTCGTCGGTCATGAGCGGGATCGCCGAGCGGGCGGCGATGCGCGCCGTCGCGGCCATCATGCCGGGGCGCAGGGGCTGTTCGACAAGCACGACGCCCATCTCGGCCAGTTCCGGCAGGTAGCGGATCGCGGTCGCCTCGGACCAGCCCTGATTGACGTCGACCACCATTTCGGTGCCCTCGGGCATGGAGCCCATCACCTTGCGCAGCCGGACCATGTCCTGCGCGGGGTCGTAAAACCCCAGCTTGATCTTGAACCGGCGGTGTTCGCGGGCGGCGAGTTTCGCCTTGGCTTCCTCGATCTCCTGATCGGCGTCGCCCGAGGCCAGCGCCCAGAGCACTTCGATCCTGTCGCGCACGACACCGCCCAGAAACGCGGCGGCGGGCAGGTTCAGCGATTTGCCGACCGCGTCGTAGAGCGCGCTTTCCACGGCGGCGCGGGCCGAGGTGTTGCGGCTGACCGCCTTGGCCATCCGCAGCGCGTTGGCTTCGAACAACGCCGCGTCCTGACCGATCAGGGCGGGGGCGATATAGGCGTCGATGTTGGCCTTGATCGCCTCGACGCTTTCTTCCGACCAGCGCGGGCCGCCGAGCGTCGATGCCTCGCCATAGCCGACGGTGCCATCACCCAGCGTCGCCTCGACGATGACAAAGGACTGATGCGTGATTTCGGTGTTGGACAGCTTGTGCCGCCGTGTCGTCACGCAATCCACGATCCGCGTTTCCAGCGCCTTGATCATCGTCGCGCTCGTGGCACCCCTGTCGATGTCCACGACATTGGCCTTGTCCGAAGCTCGCATTCTGCCCTTCCTTTTATCCGCCTGTATCGTCCGCGTTTCGCGCGACCGAATTCCCCGCGCCACCGGTCGGGCGGCGCGGGGCGTTTGTCTTTATTCGGCGGCCATCGCCAGCGACTGATCCGCGAGGGTAAAGTCGAACTGAACATAAAGGTCCGTGCCGTGTTCTTCGCTGCCCTTCTGGAAGGAGGCGATCAGGTTCTCTTTGACCGCAAAGACCGAGTCGTTGTCGAGATAGTCGGACGCACCGTCAAAAAGCTGCGAGATCAAGGGACGATAGCCGTCCTTGTTGACCAGCACGTGGATGTGCCCCGGACGCATCGTGTGGTGACCCATGAAGGAAATCATCTCGCCCGCAGTCCAGTCGGACGGGATCGGATAGGGCACCGGACGGATCGCGCGGAAGGCGTAGTAGCCGTTTTCGTCGGTCTCGAACCGGCCCCGCAGGTTGTAGTCCGGCTGATCCGGGTCGTGGTTTTCATAAAGCCCGTTGGGCGCGTCTTCCCAGACGTCGATCATGGCACCGGCGATCGGCTTGCCCGAGGCGTCCTTGACGTAGCCTTCCATGAACACCGTTTCTTCGTTGTCGAAATGCTTCTGCACGATGGATGCGCCATGCGGCAGAACCGGTGCGTTTTCGCGGAAGAACGGGCCGAGCACGGTGCCGGTCGTTTCGCCGTTGGGCGTCGGGTTCGAGATCATGTCGACAAGCACTTCGACGCCAAGGATGTCGCCCAGCAGAATGAACTCCTGCCGCTTGTCGGTGCAGACCGCCCCGGCACGGGCGAGGAAATCGCAGGCCTGCATGAACTCGCCATGCGTCAGGTTCACGTCTTTGCAAAAGCCATGCAGATGGCGCACGAGCGCGGTCATGATTTCCTTCTGCCGGGCCGGAATGGGGGCCGAGGCGCCGATGGCCTCAACGACGACGTCGGTGACGTTGTCCACGGTGACGTTACGCATGTGGGATCCTCCTGATGCTGCGTATTGGACCGCCCCGCCCCTCCTAGGCGTTTGGTGGCGGTCCTGAATGACCCTTGGACTGTGCACAACGGAGGGCACCGGGGGAAGCCGGGGGACGGGTATCAGCCGATACCCAAAATGCGATGTTCGGGCGATTTTCGCACGGATGGGGTATGAGACAGGTATCGGTCGATACCTTTCCCATAGCGCCTGACCGGTCCAAGGTATCTCGCACCGTTTCCCGCACCGTGCGAGGGCGCGGACAAAGCACAGGACAGTGGACGGGGCAGGGAGGCACGCCGTGATCGACACCATGCGACAGATAGAGACAAGGCTTGACGGGGCACCGCATCTGCACCGTCTGGGCGCGCTCTTTTCGGAAACCGTGCTGATCAAGATCGACGGGCTGGAATACTACCTCGTGTTCGACAAGGGCCGGATCGACCGGGTCGTGGAGGGGCCGTCCAAGAAGACGCCCTATCGCTTTGGCTTCGTCACCGACGGCGAGGCGCTGCGCGAGTTCTGGCGCGCCACGCCCAAGCCCGGCTTTCACGACATCTTTGCCATGGTTAAAATCGGCCGGGCCGAGATCGTGGGCGACATGCTGCTCTTGGTCAAGAACCTGCGCTTTTTCAAAGAGGTCCTTGCCCTTCCAAGGGACGCACGGACGACGCAGGAGGCACGCGCATGAGCATCGAACAGATCATGGGTCGCTATGTCACGGTGACCGTCCAAGGCCGCGCGCAACGGATTTACTTTGAGGAGGCCGGGCAGGGACGTCCGGTGCTGTGCCTGCACACCGCCGGGTCCGATACGCGGCAGTGGCGGCATATCCTGAACGACCCCGACATCACGGCGACCAACCGGATCATCGCCTTTGACATGCCGTGGCATGGCAAAAGCCTGCCGCCCGAGGGGTTCCAGACCGAGGAATATCTGCTGTCGACCGAAACCTATATGGAAACGGTGCTTGCCGTGGTCCGGGCGCTTGGGCTTGAGCGGCCCGTGCTTGCGGGCGTGTCCATGGGCGGGCGCATCGCGCTGCAACTGGCCGTGCATCATCCGGAGGCGTTCAGCGGGTTCCTTGCCATCGAGGCCAGTGATTTTCAGGCCGCGTGGTATGACATCGACTGGTTCCACCGCCCGGATGCCCATGGCGGCGAAATGGGCGCGGCGCTGGTGTCGACCAACATCTCGCCCCACGCGCCGGAGGTCGAGCGTTGGAATACGCTGTGGATGTTCATGCAGTCGGGGCCGGGCGTGTTTCGGGGCGACCTGAGCTTTTACACGCAGGACGACAGCCTCGTGGGGCAGTTGCACCGGATCGACACCGACCGGACTCCGGTGCACTTCATCGTGGGCGCCTACGATTTCACCTGCACGCCCGAGGATGCAAAACGCACGGCGGATCAGGTTCCCGGCGCGACGCTCGCCGTGATGGACGAGGTCGGGCATTTCCCGATGAGCGAACATCCTCAGGGCTTTCGCCCCTTCTTCATCGACGGTCTCGCCCGGATGCCCGCGGCACAGGCGCAGGCGGCGGAGTGATCCCCGCCGCGCCGACGCTGGCGGTGGCGGTGGCGGTGAGGTGACAGTCGCCATACCCGCGTAAACCGCTTTTCGGCGGCGCGAAAGCTGTGCCAAATCAGCGCCTTGCGTCATTGGCGGCTTTCGCGTCTGCCATGGCAAAGGGCCACACGACCGGACAGCCCGCCACCCCTGACCTCATCCAACTCTGGTATTGGCTGATACCTTTTCTTGCGCAAATCGAAGGATCAGGGTGCAGCGAAGGCATGGGGCCGAGGAACCCCGTGCAGTCATTTCAGAGGGAGGGAAACACCGTGTTTACACGTCGCAGATTCATGCAATCCGCAGCCGCATCCGGGCTTGCGGTCAGCGCGTCGGGGCTGGCGCTGCCGGCCTATGCGCAGAACAAGCCGATCAAGATCGGCTTCGTCACGCCCCAGACCGGGCCGCTCGCGATCTTTGCGGAACCGGATGCCTTCACGCTTGATCAGTTCAAGGCAAAGATCGGCGACGGGATCATGATCAACGGGGCCAAGCACCCGGTCGAATTCATCGTCAAGGACAGCCAGTCGTCATCGAACCGCGCCTCGAGCGCCGCGCAGGAGCTGATCTTTGAGGACGAGGTCAACCTGATCCTCGCGACCTCGACCCCCGACACGACGAACCCGGTGGCCGATCAGGCCGAGCTCAATGGCGTCGCCTGCATCACCAACGACACGCCGTGGCAGCCGCATTTCTTTGGTCGCGGCGGCGATCCGGCGGCGGGGTTTCAGTATACCTACCATTTCTTCTGGGGGCTTGAGGACGTCATTTCCGTGTTCATGGGCATGTGGGACAAGGTCGAGACGAACAAGGTCGTCGGCGCGCTCTGGCCCAACGATCCCGACGGCAACGGCTGGTCGCATCCCGAGCTTGGCTTTCCGCCGGTCATGGCCGAACGCGGCTACACGCTTGTCGATACGGGCCGCTACCAGAACATGACCGACGATTTCTCGGCCCAGATCTCCGCGTTCAAGGAAGCCGGAGTCGAGATCGTGACGGGCGTGCAGATCCCGCCGGATTTCACGACCTTCTGGACGCAGGCCGCGCAGCAGGGGTTCAACCCCAAGGTCATGCAGGCCGCCAAGGCGACCGAGTTCCCGCAGGCCATCGCGCCGCTTGGTGACCGGGCCAACGGCCTGTCGGTCGAGGTCTGGTGGTCGCCGCATCACCCCTTTGCCTCGTCGTTCACCGGGCAATCGTCCAAGGAGCTTGCCGACGCCTATGAAGCCGGGACGGGCAATGGCTGGACCATGCCGCTGGGGTTCAAGCATTCGCTGTTCGAGGTGGCGATCGACGCGTTGCAACGGACCGAGGATCCGACCGACGCGGATGCGCTGGCCAAGGCGATTTCCGAGACCAACCTCGATACCGTCGTGGGCAACGTGAACTTTGCGAACGGGCCGGTGCCGAACGTGGCCAAGACGCCGCTTGTCGGCGGCCAATGGCGGATGGACGGCAGCACCCCGGTGCTCGACATCGTTGAAAACAGCGATCACCCGGACATCCCCCTGACCGGCGAGATGAAGCCCATCGGCTGATTACGCAGCGCCCGGGGCGGTGACCTGCCGCCCCGGACCCGTTTGACCGATGTGATGGGGAGGGGACATGACCACATTGCTTAGCCTGTCCGGCGTGCGCAAATCCTTTGGTGCACTCGTCGTCGCGGATGACGTGACCTTTGAGCTGCCCAAGGGCCGGGCGCTGGGGATCATCGGTCCGAACGGGGCCGGGAAATCCACGCTTTTCAACCTGATCGGCGGCGCGCTCGCCCCATCGGCGGGCACGGTGCGTTTCAAGGGCGAGGATATAACCGGGACGACCGCCGCGGCACGGTGTCACGCAGGCATCGCGCGGTCGTTCCAGATCCCGCATCCCTTCGTGGGCATGTCGGTTTATGAAAACCTCCTGACCGCGGCGCGCTTTGGCGGATCGGGGTTTGACGACCCCACTGGGGCCTGCCGGGACATCCTGTCGCGCACCGGGCTTTTGGCGAAAGCCAATCGCCCGGCAGGCTCGCTCACGCTGCTCGAACGCAAGCGGCTGGAACTGGCCCGGGCGCTGGCGACGGGGCCGGAACTGCTTCTGCTCGATGAAATCGCGGGCGGGCTGACCGAGGCGGAATGTCACGACCTCGTCGCGCTGATCCGGGACATTCATGCCAGCGGCGTGACGATCATCTGGATCGAACACATCGTGCACGCGCTCTTGGCCGTGGTCGATCACCTGATGGTCATCGACTTTGGCAAGATCGTCGCGAGCGGCGACCCGACGTCGGTCATGGCCGATCCGATGGTGCAGGAGATTTACATGGGGATTTCGGTCGATGACGCTGCCTGAGACACTGCTTGAGACAAGGTCGCTCACCGCGCATTACGGCGATTTCCAAGCGCTCTTCGGCGTCGATTTCGCGATGGAGGCCGGCGAGACGGTCGCGATCATCGGCGCGAACGGGGCGGGCAAGTCGACGTTCCTGCGCTGTCTCACGGGGCTGCATCCGACGCCCGGTCAACAGATCATCTTCGACGGCCAGCCCATCGCGGGCATGGCGGGCGACCGCATCCACAAGGCGGGGCTGGCCATGGTGCCCGAGGGGCGGCGGCTGTTTCCGTCGCTGACGGTCGAGGAAAACCTGCTGATCGGCGGGGCGGGCAAACGTCCGGGGCCATGGACGCTGGCCGCCGTTTATGACCTGTTTCCCGATCTGGTGGCGAAACGGTCCAACCCCGGCACCGCGCTGTCGGGCGGGCAACAGCAGATGGTGGCTATCGGGCGCGCGCTCATGTCCAACCCCAAGCTGCTGGTCTGCGACGAGATCAGCCTGGGTCTGGCCCCCAAGATCATCAAGGACATCTATCAGGCCGTGCCGCAGATCCGCGAACGCGGCACCTCGATCCTCGTCGTCGAACAGGACGTGGGGCAGGCGATGGCGGTCGCGGACCGGGTATTTTGTTTCATGGAGGGGCGGGTGACGCTGACCGGCACGCCCGCCACGCTGACGCGCGACCAGATCGCGCAGGCGTATTTCGGAATGGGGGAGGTGGCCTGATGGTCTGGGTCAACGCAATCCTGCAAGGCATCCTTCTGGGTGGGCTTTACGCGCTTTTCGCCGCGGGGCTGAGCCTGATGTTCGGGGTCATGCGGTTCATCAACATCGCGCATGGCGATTTCATCGTGGTCGGCGCCTATGCGATCCTGTTCTTCATCGTGTCATGGGGCCTGCCGCCCGCCGTGGGCGTCGTGCTGGTCATCGCGCTTATGGCCGTGGCCGGATACCTCAACCAGAAGTTCGTGCTGAACCGGGTGCTGGGCAAGGACATCCTGCCCCCGATCCTCGTCACCTTTGGCCTGTCGATCATCGTGCAGAACGCGCTGCTCGAAGGGTTTTCGGCAGACAGCCAAAAGCTCGCCACCGGTTGGTTTGAGACCGCTTCCATCCCGCTGGGACAAGAGCTTGCCATCGGGCTGCTGCCGCTCCTCATGTTCCTCACCGCCGTGGGCGTGATCGCGGGGCTTCAGTGGATATTCTACCACACGGCGCTTGGCCGGATGCTGCGCGCGACATCGGACGATCCCGAAATCCTGCCGCTTATGGGGGGCAACCGGGCGCATACCTTTGCGCTCGCGACCGCGCTTGCCTCGGTCGTCGTGGGGATCGCGGGGATATGGCTTGCCATGAAGACGAACTTCGACCCCGCCGCCGGCCCCGCGCGTCTGCTTTTCGCGTTCGAGGCGGTGATCATCGGGGGGCTTGGCAACCTGTGGGGCACGCTTCTGGGCGGGATCATCCTAGGCGTCGCGCAGGCCATCGGGGCGCAGATCGACGCGGGCTATCAGATCCTCGCAGGTCACCTCGCCTTTCTTATCATCCTCATTGTCCGGCCCACCGGGCTGATGCCGAAAGTGGTGCACTGACATGGCCGCGACCGACCTTGGAAAAATCGACAGCCGCCCCTCGCCCCTGCGCCTGATCCCCGCCGCGATCCTGCTGGTCGCCGTTCTGGCGCTGGCCGCCGCGCCATGGTGGGCGGGCCGGGCCGATCTGCGCCTGTTGATGGAGGCGCTCGCCTACCTCGCGCTTGCCCAGATGTGGAACCTGCTTGCGGGTTACACCGGGCTCGTTTCGGTCGGACAGCAGGCCTATGTCGGGCTGGGCGGCTATCTGTTCTTTGCGCTCACGATCTTTGCGGGCGTCCCCGTCATTCCGGCCATGGCGCTGGCCGCGCTGATCACCGCGCTGATCGCGATCCCGACCGGCTGGATCGCCTTTCGCCTGAACGGGGCCTATTTCGCCATCGGCACATGGGTCATCGCCGAGGTCTTTCGCCTGGTCGCGGCGCAGGTGGCCGCGCTGGGGGGCGGGTCGGGCATATCGCTGCCCGTGGGGATCGTGCGCGCGCTAGGCGACCGGGCGGCCATCGAGATGACGATGTATTACATGGCCTTTTTCATCGGCATCTCGTCGGTCCTTTTCGTCTGGCTCCTGCTTCGGTCGCGCTGGGGCCTTGCGCTGACCGCGATCCGCGACAGCGAGCTGGCGGCGGAAACGCTGGGCGTGAACACGCGGCGGGTCAAATTCCTGATCTATGTGATCACCGCCGGGTTCACCGCGCTCGCGGGCAGTTTCATCTTTCTGCAAAAGCTGCGGATCACCCCCGACGCGGCGTTTTCGCTGAACGACTGGACCGCGTTCGTCATCTTTATCGTCGTCATCGGCGGGATCGGCACGATCGAGGGTCCGATCCTTGGCGTCATCGTGTTCTTTGCCCTGCGCGAAGTCGCCGCCGACTGGGGCACATGGTATCTGATGCTCATGGGCGGCATCGCGATTGCGGTCATGCTGATCGACAAGCGCGGACTTTACGGCTGGCTCAAGCATCGTCTGGGTCTGGTCCTGCTGCCGACCAACCGGACGCTCGACTGACCGTGACCCAATTGACCCTGGCCCAACTGACCCTGATCCAGACGCAATAGGGGCGCCCTCTGATCGACCGAGTGATCAACAGAGGGTGCCCCGATCCCGTTTCGTGACGAGGACTGACTACGAAGCGAGACCCGCGAAACGCCCGCCATGGAAGAGGAGAGGCAGGGCATCCCTGTTGCGTTCGATATGGGTGACATGGCCGATGAAGAGCGTGTGATCGCCCGCCTCGACCTCTTGCACGACATCGGTGAGGAATACGGTCGATGCCCCGGGAACGACGGGCAGCCCGTCGATATGCACGAAGGGGTCGGTCATCGTGGGGTCGAACTTGCCCGCGAAGTGGAGCGCCAGCCCCTCCATCCCGTCGCCCAGCACGCTCACCGCATAGCGGTGCGAGGCGCGGACCTTGGCCAGCATCTTGGACCCGTGATCGAGCGAGATCGAGATCAGCGGCGGGTCGAGTGACACCGACATGAACGCATTGGCGGTCATCCCGTGGTCGCCCTCGTCCGTGGCGGTCGAAATCACCGTGACGCCGGTGGCAAAGGACCCGCAGGCGTCGCGCAGGTCGCGGGGATCGATATGAGGCATGTCTTTCATCGTTTCAGGTCCGTTGAAATCTGAGATCGGCGGTCAGAAGCCGCCCGACCATCTGTTTCGCCCCGTCAAAGGGGCCTTGGAGCGCGTCGGCCTCGGCCAGCCGCCCGGCGGCGCGCAGGGCACGGATCCGGGTCGAGGACACCGTTTCGCCCGCGTCGCAGGCGACGGGGGTGGCAAGCGTGACGGCAAAGCGTGTGGCAAGCAGGTCCGTGTCGCCGGACTGCCGGTGACCAAAGCGGAAATCATGGCCCACGTGGATGCGCGTGGGGTTCACCGCCGCGAGGTCGTCCATGAACGCCTCGGCAGAGCGCGCCGCATAAAGACGGTCGAACCGCGCGACCACGATCAGGTCGGGGCCCAGATGCGCGATCCGGGCGAGCTTTTCGGTCAGGCTGCACAGCGGTTTGGCGCGGCCAAATACCACCTTGGGCGGCGGGTCAAAGGTCCAGACGACGGATGGCACCCGCACCGCCCGCGCCTCGGCCACAGCCGAGCGGATCAACTGCTGATGCCCCCGGTGGACGCCGTCGAAGGCGCCGATGGCCATGACGCTTGCCGGCAGATGCGCTTGGCGGTCTGACAGGATGCGGGTCTGAATGCCGGTGAAGTCCATAGGTATGCTCCCGGAAAAAACCGCCCGGCCCACGGGATGTCGCAGGCCGGGCGTCACTGGTGACTTACTGAAAGCCGCCGGTCAGACGGTTCACGTCCCACGGGTTGATCATGTCCGGCGCGGTCCAGCCGTCGAGCCCGTATTCGGCCATGTAGTCCTCGACGAGCTGGTGCATCATCTCCATCTCGCCTGTGGCCTGCGCCGTCAGCATCGTCTCGATCCGGATGTTTTCGTAGTTCCCGGCGTAGTTGCTTTCATAAAGCTCATGCCGCCCGCCGAACTCGGACCCCATCGCGTCCCACAGAAGCTTGAGCAGCTTGACCCGGTCCACGGCCACCATCCCGTTCGACCCGCGCACAAAGCGGTCGAGATAGGGGCGCACCTCGTCCGAGCCGAAATCGAGCGCCGAGGACGGCAGATAGATCAGGCCCGAGGCCACGTGCCGTTCGATAAGCTCCTTGATACGGGAATAGGCCATGGGCGCAAAGACCCGGTAGGCGAGGCCATAATTGACGTTGGGCAGGACATAGCCATCGGTGCCCTCCCACGGGACCGGCGATTTCACCATCGCGTCCGAGATGCCCCAGAACAGGTTGCGCCAGGCGATCACCTCGCCCACCGCCGTCTGCGGACCACGGAACACCGCCGACCCCGTCGCCTCCAACGCCTTGGCGAAGAGGCCCGAGATAAAGTCGAGCTTCACGGCCAGCCGGGTGACGCCGTGCAGGGTAAAGCGCGGGATAAAGCCCGAGGCCGGAAAGAAGGCGTTGATCTTTTCCACGTCGCCGTAGACGAAGATGTTTTCCCAGGGCACCAGCACCTTGTCGAACACGAGGATTGAATCGTTTTCGTCCAGACGCGACGACAGGGGGTAATCGAACGGCGTGCCCATGACGCTCGCGTTCAGTTCATAGGAGGCGCGGCTGATCAGCTTGACCCCTTCCGCATCCATCGGCGCGGTAAAGATCAGGGCGAATTTCTTTTCTTTGATCGGAATGCCGTAGTGGGCGATAAAGTTGTAATGCGTCAGCGCCGATCCGGTCGCGACGACCTTGGCCCCGGATACGACCACGCCCGCGTCTGTCTCTTTCTCGACCTGCATATAGACGTCGCCGGTTTCCTCGACGGGCAGATGCCGGTCGATGGGCGGGTTCACGATGGCATGGTTCCAGTAATCCAGCCGCTCCTGCGTCTTGGCATACCACGCTTTGGCGTTGCCCGCGTATTCGCCATAGAACCCGCTGTTGGCGCCCAGCGTGCCCAGAAACGCCGCCTTGTAGTCCGGGGCGCGGCCCATCCAGCCGTTCGCCACGCGCTGCGTCTCGACGATGGCATCGCGGCCCGCGATCAGGTCTTCGGCGGTCTTGGTGCCCTTGAAGAACGGATGCGTCCAGCCGCCCGATCCGGTGTCCGTGGGCCGCCCCAGCGTGTCCTTGCGGTCATTGAGCCGGTCATACCAGCGCGCCACCATGCGCGACGAATTGCGAAACGCCGGATGTTTGGTCACGTCCTTGACGCGTTCGCCGTGGACGAAAATGCAGCGCCCGTCCTGCAGGCTTTCCAGATATTCGGCGCCGGTATAGGGCGCAGTCGCCTGCGTTGTCTGATCTTTCATGAGTTCCTCCCTTTTGTCTCGGCACCGGAAACCGGCCCCGCGAATAGGCACGAGGAAATGGCAAATTCGCCTCTGTTTAAAGGTATCGGACCATACCGCGCTTTTTTCCGTTCATTCCGGAAAGATGGTTTTGCAACGGACCAAGGAGGCGGCGAAGATGGGGACAATCCGGAAAGTGGGCGATGTGTTGCGGCTTTTTTCCGTAAACGAGCCGGAACTGGGGCTGAGCGATATTTCCCGGCGGATGGGCATGTCGACGAGCGGGTGTCATGACCTCATGGACGGGCTGCGCAAGATCGGGATGGTCAGCCGGGTCGGGCGCGGGCGCTATCGGCTGGGACCGATGATCTCGTCGCTCTACCGGGTGCTTATCGACACGTCGGCGCTGGTCGATACGGCGCGCCCGACGCTGGAACGGCTGGTCGAGGACTATGGCGAGACGGTGTTTCTGACGGTGCTCGACCGGTCGCGGCTGGTGGTCGCGGATGCGATCGAGGGGCGCAAGGGTCTGCGGGTGTCGCGGGGGATATTGGACGGGGACATCCTCGTGCACGAAACGCCGGTGGGGATGCTGCATCTGTCGGTGGCGGGCAAGGCGCGGCAGGAGGCCTATTTCGACGCGCACAGCGGCGCGCGCACGCCGCTTCTCCCGCCGGACCGGCGCGATGCCGAGCTTGAGGCGATGGCGGAGAAAGGTCTGGCCATGGGCCCCATCGCGACCGAGCGCGACGTGATCTGCGTGGCCGCGCTGTTGCGCAACCATACCGAGATCCCCTTTGCGGCGCTGTCGATCTGCGTGCCCAAGTCGCGTTTCGACGAACAGCCCCGCGCGTTCATGACCATCGCCCAGACCGCCGCGACGCGGATCAGCGCCGATCTGGGAATGGTGGTCGGCTGATCAGAGCGCCTCGAGCGCGAGCGCGATCCCCTGACCGACGCCGATGCACATGGTGGACAGGCTTTTCTCGCCCGGCTTCAGCTCGAGCATCGCGGTGCCGGTGATCCGGGCGCCCGACATGCCCAGCGGGTGACCAAGCGCAATCGCGCCGCCGTTGGGGTTCACGCGGGCGTCGTCGTCGGCAATGCCCAGATCGCGCAGGGTGGCCAGACCCTGCGAGGCAAACGCCTCGTTCAACTCGATCACGGCAAAGTCGTCGGGCGTCAGCCCCAGCCGCGCCATCAGCTTTTTGGACGCGGGCGCGGGGCCAAAGCCCATGATGCGCGGCGGCACGCCAGCGGTCGCCCCGCCCAGCACGCGGGCGATGGGGGTCAGGCCATGGCGTTTCACCGCCGCCTCCGACGCGACGATCAGCGCCGCCGCCCCGTCGTTCACGCCCGAGGCATTGCCCGCCGTGATCGTCCCGTCCGGGCGCACGATGGGTCTGAGCTTGCCCAGCGTGGCGATGTGCGTGGCGCGGGGATGTTCATCGGTGTCAACGACCGTGTCGCCCTTGCGCCCCTTGATCGTGACCGGCACGATTTCCTTTGCCAGCCGTCCGGACGCAATCGCCGCCGCCGCACGGGTTTGCGAGCGCAGCGCAAATTCGTCCTGATCGGCGCGCGAGATGCCAAAGTCGTCGGCCACGTTCTCGGCCGTCTCGGGCATCGAATCCACCCCATGCGCCGCCTTCATCAGCGGGTTCACGAAGCGCCAGCCGATGGTCGTGTCGTAAACCGCGTTGGCACGGGAAAAGGCGCTCTCGGCCTTGGGCATGACGAACGGCGCGCGGCTCATCGACTCGACGCCGCCGGCGATAGCGAGGTCGATCTCGCCCGCCCGGATCGCGCGTGCCGCCGACATTATCGCGTCCATGCCCGACCCGCACAGCCGGTTGATCGTGGTGCCCGGCACGTCCACCGGCAGCCCGGCCAGCAGCGCCGACATCCGCGCGACGTTGCGGTTATCCTCGCCCGCCTGATTGGCGCAGCCATAGTAGACCTCGTCCACCGCCGCCCAGTCGACGCCCGCGTTGCGGGACATGAGCGCGGCGATGGGAATGGCCCCCAGATCGTCGGCCCGCACGGGCGACAGCGCGCCGCCAAAGCGGCCAATCGGGGTGCGGATGTAGTCGCAGATGTAAACGTCGGTCATGCCAGTTCCTTTGGACAGATCAGATCGCGCACCTCGCCCTCGGTGTGCAGCTTTGCGCCCGTGAGCGCCTGCAGATCGTCAAACGACAACCCGGTCACTTTTTCGCGCAGCACGAAATGCCCGTCCACGACGTCCACCACGGCGAGCGAGGAATAGATGCGGGTGACGCAGCCGACCCCGGTCAGGGGCAGGGTGCAGGCCGCCACCAGTTTGGGCGCGCCGGATTTGGTCACGTGATCGGTCAGAACCGCGATCCGTTTCGCGGATTGGACAAGGTCCATCGCCCCGCCGACCCCCGGAATGCCGCCCTTGCCGGTGGACCAGTTCGCCAGATCGCCGTTCTGCGCGACCTCATAGGCCCCCAGAATAGCCACATCCAAATGCCCGCCGCGCACCATGGCAAAGCTGTCGGCATGGTGGAAAAAGCTCGTCCCCGGCTTCAGCGTGATCGCCTTTTTCCCGGCGTTGATCAGATCCCAGTCCTCGTCACCGGGGGCGGGCGCCTTGCCAAAGTCCAAAACCCCGTTCTCGGTGTGGAAAATGGCCTGTTTGCCCGGCGGCTGGAACCGCGCGACCATCTCGGGAAAGCCGATGCCAAGGTTGACATAGGCCCCGTCTTCGATGTCCTGCGCCGCCCGCCAGGCGATCTGCGCGTTCGAAAGTTTGATGTCGGTCAGGTCGATCATGGATACACCGCCTCTGCTCGGTTCAGGTCTTCTTCCTGCGCCGGGTTCGCGACCTCGACGATGTGCTGCACGAAAATGCCGGGGGTGATCACATGTTCGGGGTCGATTCCGCCCAGGTCCACCACCCGCGTCACCTGCGCGATGGTGGTGGTCGCCGCCGTGGCCATGATCGGGTTAAAGTTCCGCGCGGCCATGCGGTAGGTCAGGTTGCCATGGGGATCGCCCAGCTCGCCCTTGATCAGCGCGAAGTCCGCCTTGAGCCACAGTTCGCGCACGTATGAGCGGCCCTCGAACACGTCGATCTGCTTGCCCTCGGCCACCTCGGTGCCAAAGGCGGTGGGGGTGTAGAACGCCGGGATGCCCGCGCCGCCCGCCCGGATGCGTTCGGCCAGCGTGCCCTGCGGGACGATCTCAAGCTCGATCTTGCCCGCCTTATAGGCGTCGTTGAACACGACCGGATCCGCCGAGCGCGGGAAGGAACAGATCAGCTTGTCCACCTGTCCCTGTTCGATCAGCGCGGCAAGGCCCACATGCCCGTTGCCCGCGTTGTTGTTGATCACCGTCAGGTGACGCGCCCCGTGGTCGATCAGCGCGTGGATCAGTTCGACGGGCGAGCCAGAGCCGCCGAAGCCGCCGATCATGACCGTCGCCCCGTCCGGGATCTGGGCCACCGCGTCGGCGGGCGAAGAAATGCGTTTGTCCATCAGACACCTCCTGACCTTCGGGTTACGCGGCCACGCGGCGGCGGGGAAGCAAAGATGTTCGCATGTTGACCTTTGTTCATATCTCGCGCATTCCCGTTCGCATGGTGAACAAATCCACCCCTCGCACCGACTTCATCGCGTCGCTCGCCAAGGGGCTGCGCGTGGTGGAATGCTTTGGCGCCGACACGCCGCGCCTGACGATCACCGACGTGGCCGCGCGCACGGGCTATGACCGGGCGACCGCGCGGCGCTGTCTGCTCACGCTGCACGAGGCGGGGTATGCGGACTATGACGGCAAGTTCTTTACGCCCACGCCCAACATGCTGCGGCTCGGGATGGGGGCGCTCGCCGCGCTTCCCCTGCCGCAGGTCGTGCAGCCGTGGCTCGATCAGCTTTCGGACCAGATCGGGCAATCCACCAGCGTCTCGATCCTCGACGACACCGAGATCGTCTATCTTGCCCGCGCGGCGCAGAAACGGGTGATGTCGATCGGCCTCATGCCCGGATCGCGGCTTCCGGCCCATTGCACGTCGATGGGGCGCGTGTTGCTCGCCGCCTTGCCCGAGGCTCAGGCGCGGGCGGTGATCGATGCCTCGAACCTTGCCCCGCGCACGGCGATGAGCCTGACGGACCCCGATCAGATCATGGCCGAACTCGCCCGCGTGCGCGCGCAGGGCTATGCGATCATCGATCAGGAGGTCGAGATCGGGCTGCGCTCCATCGCGGTGCCGCTGCTTAACACGCGCGGCGCGGTGGTCGCGGCGCTGAACACCGGCGTCTCTGCGGTGCAGGAAGACGCCGGTGCGCTGGTGACGCTTTACCTCGACCGGCTGCGGCGCACGCAGGCGGGGTTGGCCCGCGTGCTGCCCTAGGCCCGGCTACTCGGTCCGCACCCGCCCGGACAGGCGGATCAGTTCCTCATGCAGTTCGAACCAGACGGTGTGATAGCTGTCCTTCATCGGATGGGCGACCATGTCGCGGTCCCCGGCGGCGATCCCGTCCAGCGCGGTTTCGAACCGGGTCTGGTAACGGGCAAGACGCGGGACGACCTTGGACACCTCGGCAAGGATCGGGGTGATCGCGTCGTTGACCGCGTGAAACGCCGCCATCTGCGGTTCGATCCGGTCCTTCACCTGCGCTGCCGTGTCCACATACCACGCGTCGATCTGCGCGACCGTTTCGGGCGCGGGGCGGTAGCGGCCGCGCGGCATGGCGATGATCGCCTCGGACGCGACAAGGTCGGCCAGAACCGCCTCGACCTCGGACACTTCAGCGCCCAGCACGGCGGCGATGGCAGCGGTGTCCCCCATGCCCTTGAGCGCGAGGACGCGGGACACGGTTTCGGTGGTGGCCGCTTCCCCGGTGCCGCCGGATTGGGCCGGGTCGGCAACTGTGCCCGGCAGATCGCGACGCCACGCCTTGAGGATCGCGACTTCCGGCGCCTCGATTTCTTCGCGGTGATGGGCACCCAAGAGCACCTCGCCGCTGGTGCCGTCGACGGTGATCACGGTGCCCGCCGGGACCCTGCGCCCGTTCACCACGATGCCCTCCGCCGTCACCTCGATGTCGGCGGCTCCGACCACGGCGGGCAGGCCCCAGCCGCGGGCGACGACGGCGGCGTGGCTGACATGGCCGCCGCGGGTCGTGAGGATGCCGACCGAGGCCGCCATGCCCGCGATGTCGGCGGGCGATGTTTCGCGGCGCACGAGGATGACCGCCTCGCCCTTGCCCTCGGCCTCGACCGCCGCCTCGACGGTGGTGACGAGCGCCCCGACCGCCTGACCGGGCGAGGCACCGAGGCCGGTGGCGATCAGGTGCTCGGCCTTGGACCCGGTGGGCGCATCGGTGTTCGCGGCCAGCATCGGCGGGTTTTCTAGGATCGCGGCCACCCGTTCCAGCGCCTCGGCGCGGCTCAGCGGGAAATCCGGATCTTCGGCCATGTCGATCGCCATACGAAGGGCTGCGCGGGGGCTGCGCTTGCCGGCGCGGTATTGCAGCATCCAGAACTTGCCGCTTTCCACGGTGAACTCGATGTCCGCCAGATCGCAGAGGTCACGCTCCAAAAGCCGTGCGGTTTCGGTCAGCTCGGCGGTGACGTCCGGCCAAAGCTCGGCCAGCCGGGACATGGGCAGCGTCTGATGCGTGCCCGCGACCACGTCCTCGCCCTGTGCGCCTTGCAGGAAATCACCCATCAGGCCGGGCTTGCCGTCCGAGGGACAGCGCGAAAACGCGACACCGGTGCCCGACCGGTCGCCCAGATTGCCAAAGGCCATCATCTGCACCGTGGCCGCGGTATACAGATCGTCGGATATGTTTTCGAGCCGCCGGTAGGTCCGCGCCCGGTCACAGGTCCATGACGCAAAGACCGCCCCGACCGCCTCGCGCACCTGCGTCAGCGGATCGGCGGGCACGTCATAGCCACGCGCGGTGAAATCGGCCCGCAGCGCGCGCGTCGCGGCCTCGAGCGCGGCGGTGTCGAGCGATGCGCCGTCGTCGTGGCCCAGATGCGTCTCGCTCACCTGCCGCACGATGTCGGAGGGCGCGCCAAGCACGACCGAGACATAGGACTGCACGAACCGCCGCAGCGTGTCCCAGCCAAAGCGGGTGTCGCCGGTCGCGCGCCCCAGCCCCTCGGCCGTGCCGCGCGTCATGCCCGCGTTCAGCACCGTGTCCATCATCCCCGGCATCGAAATCGGCGCACCGGAACGCACGCTGACCAGAAGCGGCGCATCGGCGTCGCCCAGCCGTTTGCCCGTCGCGGCCTCAAGCTCGGCCAGACAGCGGGTCAGCACTATCGCATGGCCGGTCTCAATCTACTCGCCGCCATTATCATCTACTGGAACACCAAGCACCTCGGTCAGGCCGTCGCCGCACGGCAGCGGGCCGGTCTGAATTGCGATCCCGCTCTGCTCGCGCATATCTCCCCGCTCGGATGGGCCCATATCCTGCTCACCGGCGAATACCGGTGGCGGCGGCAAGTCGGGGCAAAAGTTGTGAAGTAATCATCCCTATTTCTTGCCACCTTCACGGCCACCAAACGGGCGCACCAAGCTCATCGCCACAACGAAGGCGGCCACAGGGCTCAAAACCGGGAGTATGGGATGTTAACGTACGATCCTGCACTCAGCCGTAACAGACCCCCCATAGCGGCGCTGATGCGCGGCGATGCGCTTGCCACGGTGGAATATCTCGATCATCCGGGCGGTGGCACGGATATCGACCTGCTGGCGGATGAGGCCGTGCGGGACGGAATAGAAGAAGCTCTTGAACTCGACGTGATAATCCGTCGAGACCCGCGCCAAGCGCCATTCGGCGAACTCGTAGTCCTCTGCGGGAAGGGTTGCGAGGGCTGGGCGTTCGACCGTCTCGAAGAGATGCCGGCGGCTGACGCCGAGCCGGCGCATGACATGATCGTTGATGCGCGCGAGCATCTCGGCGATCGCGGCATTGGCCTCGGCAAGCGAGAAGAAGGTCTGCTTGCGCAGGCGGCCGAGAATGCAGCTCTGGGCAAAGCGCACGGCGTTCTCGACCTTGGCCTTATCTGGCATGATCACGCTGACGCCTCGATATCTTTGCCGCACTTCGGTGG
>NZ_CFHTCS010000002.1:0-48582 GCF_984369615.1 Martelella sp.
GGCTCGACGAGGCCGTCGGACCTGAGGGCGGCAACGGCCTCGCGCACCACGGTGCGCGAGACGCCGTGTTCCTGGGTCAGTCGGGCCTCGCTCGGGAGCTTGTCGCCGGGCTGAAACGCGCCGTCCAGAATCGACCGCCGCAAGGCCTCGCTGACCTTATGGACCAGGGTTCCATTGCGTGCGGCGGTTTGCGTTGCCAAAATTCATCCCCTTTGAGGTCAGGCATCGGCCCTGACGCCGGCTGCGAACTGTTTATGCCGGACGACAGAAGCACCTCTTCTTCAAAAATTGTATGATAAGTTGAATGAAAATACAATACAACATTCGCCCCGGGCAAGATGAGTGCTCAAGGGCCGGCTTCGCGCCCCCAGACCTCGATCTGGGTGAGGGCGGGGAACGGCGAGGGGTCGTCAGCCTTGACCAGTTTTTCGAGCCGCACCCATTCCGTTTCGCGCTCGGGAAAGGCAAAGCGCTGTCCCGCCCCGGTTTTCTCAAGCGGGACATTGATGGAATGGCCGTCGCTGAAGGTAATGCGGGCCGAGGTCCACCAGGCGTCATGGGGAAAGTCGGCGCGGGTAAAGAGCACGACCGACCGCGCGACGACCCGGCGGCCGAATTCCACCGTCATCATTGCTTCCGGATCGCAATTGATGCCCCAGCTTGTATAGGGCCAGAAGCCGTGGTCGTCGCTGGCGATCTCGCCGTCGATGGCGTTGCGCGCGGCAAAGGCGGCCTCGCCGCGGGTTTCGACGCTGGCGAAGGCGTGCGGATAGGCTGCAACGCTTGCGCCGTGGTCCGCCGGGTTCAGCGCCAGATTGCGGATGCCGGAGAGCGCATCCGGGCCGGTCGCATGCGCCGAGATCCTGTGGTTCTCGCCGGAAAACGCCGTCGGCGCGTAGGTGGTTTTCGCATCGCCAAAGGGAACGGGGAAGCTGAACGCGCCCTCTTTCATGAACACGACAGCCGGCGGGAGCGTATTATCGATTGAAAGCGTGAGGAAGCTTCCGGGGCTGCCGGTCTCGACGGTGATCCGGTCGCCGGGCGCGTAGGCGTGCCGGAAAAACAACGAAACAGCCTCGTTTCCGGTCTTTCGGGCGCGCACCTCGCCGGCCTTGTCGAGAACGGAAAGCGTGATCTCCATGGGGGTCTCCCGTCAATTGATTGAAAGCCTGAGCGTTCGACCGCCCAGGGGGATTTGAATACGATAGAGCGTGTCGGGCCAGGCGGCCCTGAGGCGCTGATCGGTGATGGCTATTGCCTCGACCTGCGGCCTGCCGCCGCCTTCGATGGCGATCTCTCCAAGATCGGGAAGGGTGATCCGCCCCTCGATGACCTCCGGCTTCGTTGCAACCATCAGCGAGAGCGTCGCCGGCTTTGCGGCGTCGCAGATATCCGTGATGGTGATTCCCCGGCCTTTGGTAAAATCGACCGTCCGCCGGTAGGATTGGACGCCCGCTTCTTTCGGATACGCCCCGGCAATTTCCATGGATATGCGAGCGGCATCGGCATCCAGCGTGACAGCGACGTCGCTTGCGGCATAGGCCTTGCCGTCCTTCTGCGTCACCCCGCCGAAGCTCGGCAGGTTGTGGAAGGCGGACTGCATGGTCCAGATTTCATAGCGACGGGCAGAGAAGGTCCTGGCGGTATAGGTCTCGACGCCGACATCGATGACAAAGGGCCTTCCGTCCTTGTAGATCGTGAAGCTGCCTGTGTCGTTGTGGTTATGGCTTTCGCCGTTGTCGCCGGCCTTGGCTGCGAGGGCGAAGCGCTGGTCGCGGGCCACCAGGAGGCCGATGCTCGGGAAGAACCGGTCTTCGGGCATCGGGCGTTGCGCCTCGTGCGCCGCCAGTTCCCCGGCGGTCATCGCCCCCTGCAGGCGATAGAAAAGGTTGATCTCCTCCGGCGCGTCGGGTTCGGGCGAAGCCTTCCAGTCGGCGGCGGCGAAGTCGGCAAGGAGTGTCGAGCCGACGGCCTTGCCGAAAAGATATTCGCGCGCGCCGCAGAAGCCTGCCCGGGCGGACGAATCGGCAAAATTGAAATAGCGGTCGTCTGCCACATGCATATAGGCGATGAATTCCGCCATATTGCGGATCTTCTGCTCGCGGAAAAGCGGGGCAAAGGCGTCGGGCGCGGCCGTCGCGAGGATGTTGAGGGCATTGAACAGGCAAAGCCCGGCATGGCGATAGTAAAGCACGCCCTCCTCGCAGGCGCCGTCCTCGCCATAGTCCTTGAGGAAGAAGTCGAGGCTGGCGGCGGCCTTTTCGACGACGTGTCGCCGGGTCTCAGTGTCGAAGGGGCGCGAGAAGGCCGCCAGCAGCACATTCTGCGTGCACCAGGCGGTCCAGTTGTTCATCGGCTCGTCGCCCCGGCCCATCCACCAGAAGTGCTCCTCCAGATAGGGCCGGATGACGCGGCGGCTGACCTCATCGTCGAGCCGGGAGACGATCATCGGCGTCACCGCGTTCATTTCCGCTTCGAACAGGGTCGCAAGCACGGCAAGCTCCGCCCCGGTCTCGGCGGCGAAGAGATCGACGACCGGACGGCGCGGGTCGGGCAGCGGCAATACCTGCGCATCGCGGATATAGACATTGTGAGCCGGAAGCTGCCAGCCGCTTTCCTCGGCAATCAGCAGCGCGCCGTCGATGATCCGGTCGAGATAGCGCCCGTCGCCGGCAACGCATTCGCCGAGCGCCAGGGCATTCAGCATGCGGCGGCGCTGCATGTAGGGCGTCTCGTAGCCGATGCGGTCGCCGTTGCGGGAAAAGGCGAGATAGGCGCTGGCGGGAAGCGCCGGCCATGAGAGAGGACAGTTCTCGGCGGCCTCGGTCAGCCGGGTGGCGTAACTCTCGGGCAGGGATGACCATTTGTCGCGGTCGGCGGCGGTCCAGCCAGGCGCAAAAGGTTCGAAGGTATCTGGCAGGGCCCGCAGGCGCTCGCGAAACATTCCGTCCTCCCGTATCCGGCCGGACCCTTTTGCGAACGGGCGGCGGCGCGGCATGAACTTGTTCTTTTCTCGTGCCTGTCCTTGCGCCGTCAGGCGCTTCATGAGGACCCGGAACATGAATACCGCAACCCTCTAGCACATATGTCGGATAAGTTTTAGCCGAAAAAATACATTTTTGGATACTTGTATTATATGTTTTCCGGCGATAGGATGAGCCAAAATCACGGACGTCTGCCATGGCGCTCGTAAAAGGCTTTCCCGGTCTGTCGCCTTGCGGCGGGCCGCAGGATGGGAGGATCACTTGGCTGCCACCGGCTTAGGCTTAGCGACAGGGCAAAAGAGGAAGAAGCGCCGTGTGCTGACGAAAAGTCAGCAGAAGCGGCGGGCAAGTCTCGTCGCCTTCTCCTTCATTGCGCCGAACTTCCTCGGTTTCGCGGTTTTCACCCTCGGGCCCATCATCTTCGCCTTCGCGCTTGCCTTCATGCACTGGGACGGCTCGAACCCGATCGAGTTTGCCGGCCTTGCCAATTTCTTCGAGCTTTTCCGCGACAGGGCCTTCCAGGCCGCGTTCTGGAACACGATCATCTACACGGTGTTCTCCGTGCCGCTGACAATGGCCTGCTCGCTGGGTCTGGCCATGCTCCTGAACAAGAAGATCTTCGGGCGCGACTTCTTTCGCGCGGCGATGTTCTTTCCCTATGTCGCCTCGCTTGTCGCGGCTGCCGTCGTCTGGAACATGCTGTTCAACCCGGAAATGGGTCCGGTCAACATGATCCTCTACACGATGGGCGTCGACCCGAAGAACCTGCCCGGCTGGGCGGCGGACAAGGACTGGGCGATGGTCACCATCATCCTGTTCGGCATCTGGAAGCAGGCCGGTTATTTCATGGTGATCTATCTGGCGGGCCTTCAGGGCGTGAACCGCGAGCTTTACGAGGCGGCTGATCTGGATGGCGCCAATGCGTGGCAGAAGTTCTGGAACGTGACGTTGCCGCAGTTGGCGCCCACCACCTTCTTCGTCTCGGTGATGCTGACCATCAACTCCTTCAAGGTGTTCGATCAGGTCTACATGATCACGCAGGGTGGCCCCGGAACCTCGACGCTGGTGCTGGTCTATCACATCTACAACGAGGCCTTCATCTCATGGGATCTCGGCTATTCGAGCATGGTCGCGCTTGTTCTCTTCGTTCTGGTTCTGGCCGTCACGCTGATCCAGTTCCGCTATTCGCGCAGCCTTGATTAGGGAGAGGGTGAGATGCAAATTTTCGGTCGCAAGATCAAACTGTCCACGATTGCCCTCTACGCGCTGATCATCGTCATCACGGTCATCATGCTGCTGCCGTTCGCGTGGATGCTCTCGGCGTCGCTGAAGTTCAACCGGGAGGTCTTCGAATTCCCGATCCACTGGATTCCGGAAAACCCGCGTTGGGAAAACTACGTGCAGATCTGGACCAAGATCCCGCTTGGCCTGTTCGTCTTCAACACCGCCAAGATCACGATCATGGTGACGCTGTTGCAGCTCTTCACCTCGTCCTTTGCGGCCTATGCCTTCGCCAAGCTGAAATTCCCCTATCGCGACGTGCTGTTCCTGGGATACATCGCCACAATCGCCATGCCCTGGCAGGTCTATATGGTGCCGCAGTTCATCCTGATGCGGGAATTCGGGCTCTACAACACCCACTGGGCGCTGATCGCGCTTCAGGCCTTCACCGCCTTTGGCGTGTTCCTGATGAAGCAGTTCTACATGTCGATCCCCGATGAGCTGTGCGAGGCCGCGCGCGTCGACGGCATGAACGAGTACCAGATCTGGTGGAAGATCATGCTGCCCTTGTCGAAGCCGGCGTTGTCGACGCTGACGATCTTCACCTTCGTCTTCGCCTGGAACGACTTCCTCGGCCCGATGATCTACCTGACCAAGACGGATCTGAAGACGATCCAGATCGGCCTCAGAATGTTCATCTCGCAATATTCGGCCGAATATGGGCTGATCATGGCCGCATCCGTCGTTGCCATCATCCCCGTCCTCGCCGTCTTCCTGGCGCTGCAGCGCTTCTTCGTCGAAGGCGTCGCCAATGCCGGGATCAAGGGGTAGACCATGACCATATATCAGAAAGACTTCGCCGTTCAGCCGATTTCCGACGCCGAGATCGCCGACGCGATCGCCGCGGCCGTCGCCCAGGTGCGCCGCAACCTGCCGGAATTCACCTATCGCCAGCAGAACCATTCGAGCGTCGCCAATTTCTATCCGGCGATCGACAACGACCAGTGGACCTGCGGCTTCTGGCCGGGCGAGATCTGGCTCGCCTATGAACTGACCGGCGACAAGGTATTTCAGCATGCCGCGCAAATCCAGGTGCAGAGCTTTTTGCACCGGATCGAGAACAAAATCGAGGTCGACCATCATGATATGGGCTTCCTCTATTCGCCGACCTGCGTTGCCGCATGGAAACTTGTCGGCGATGAAGACGGGCGCAAGGCCGCGATCCTTGCCGCCGATCAGTTGATCGCGCGTTTTCACGAAGTCGGCGGTTTCATTCAGGCCTGGGGCGCAATGGGCGCGCGGGAGAATTATCGCTACATCATCGACTGCCTGTTGAACCTGCCGCTGCTCTATTGGGCTAGCCGCGAGACGGACGACGGGAAATACCGCGACATTGCCCGCATTCATGCCGCGACCACGCTTGCCAATTCCTTCCGCGAGGATGGCTCGACCTATCACACCTTTTTCATGGACCCCGAGACGGGCGGCCCTGTGAAGGGCGTTACAGTTCAGGGCTATCGCGACGACAGCGACTGGGCGCGCGGCCAGGCATGGTCGGTCTACGGGCTGGCGCTGTCCTACCGCTACGACCCGAAGCCGGAATATGCGGCGATGTTCAGGAAGGCGCTCGATTTCTTCATGACGCGCCTGCCGGCCGACATGGTGCCGTATTGGGATATGATCTTTTCCGACGGCGATGACGAACCGCGCGACAGCTCGTCTGCCGCGATCGTCGCCTGCGGCCTGCTTGAGATGGCCGATATCCTCGGTGGCGCGGAGGCCGCCGCCTATCGTGATATCGCCCGGCGTTTCGTCAAGAGCCTGGCCGACAACTACGCGGTGAAGGATCCTGCTGTCTCCAACGGCCTCGTGCTTCACGGAACCTATTCGAAGAAGACGCCCTACAACACCTGCACGCCGGAAGGCGTCGACGAGTGCGTGTCCTGGGGCGACTACTATTATCTCGAGGCGTTGACGCGGCTTTCGCGCAACTGGTCCTCCTACTGGTAACGCCCGCGGCGGCTTTGAGAGGATACGATTATGTCCGGTATCTCGCTTAGAAAACTGAGAAAAACATACGGCGCGCTGACGGTCGTCCATGACATCGATCTGGAGATCGCCGACAAGGAATTCATCATCCTGGTGGGGCCGTCCGGCTGCGGCAAATCGACCACGCTCAGGATGATTGCCGGGTTGGAAGAGGTTTCGGCGGGCGAACTCTATATCGGCGACGAGCTCGTAAACGACGTGCCGTCGAAGGAACGCGATATCGCCATGGTGTTCCAGAACTATGCGCTTTATCCGCATATGACGGTCTACAAGAACATGGCATTCGGCCTTCAGCTCCGAAAGGCGCCCGAAGCCGAGATCGACCAGAAGGTCCGCGAGACGGCGAAGATCCTCGATATCGAACACCTGTTGAACCGCAAGCCGAAGGCGCTTTCCGGCGGTCAGCGCCAGCGCGTGGCACTTGGCCGCGCCATGGTGCGCAATCCGGAGGTCTTCCTGCTCGACGAACCCTTGTCGAACCTCGACGCCAAGCTCCGCGGCTCCATGCGCACGGCGATCACCAAGTTGCACCGGCAGCTTGACAGCACCTTCATCTATGTCACTCACGATCAGGTCGAGGCCATGACCATGGCCGATCGCATCGTCGTCATGAAGGACGGCTATATCCAGCAGGTCGACACGCCGCAGATGCTTTATGACAATCCGGTCAACATGTTCGTTGCCGGCTTCATCGGCGCGCCGCAGATGAACATGCTGCCGGTCGCCGTCGAGCGCGATGGCCAAAACTGGGTCGGACGCTTCCACGAGACGGCATTTCCGCTGATCGTCGGCGACAAGGCCGACCGGCTTGCGCCCTATGAGGGCAAGGAAATCATTCTCGGTCTCAGGCCGGAAAACTTCCACGAAAGCCAGCCCCATGACATCGCCCCGGAATTCACCTGCCCGTTCACGGCGCTGGTCGATCTGGCCGAGCCGATGGGCGCCGAGATCCATCTCAACATGACGGCCCATGGCCACGACATGATCGCGCGGGTTTCACCGCGCTGCGCGGCGAAGGACGGCGAAGCGATCGATCTGATCGCCGATCTCGTCAATCCGCATCTCTTCGACAAGGAAACGGAGCAATCCATTCTCTACTAGCAATTCGGGTTTGAGGGACGCGGGAGGCGTCTTGACATGAACTGGCTGACCAACTGGATGATGCGGGAAGGACCGGGCATTCCCAAGAATGCGCCGAAGAAGAAGGGGCTTGCCCTCTTCGCCTTCATTCTCGTTCGCGAGGCCTGGGACCTGTTCAGGCTCAATATCCTGATGCTGGTCTGCTCCATTCCGGTGGTGACGGCGCCTGCCGCGCTTGCAGCCGGCATGAACATCGCCAATGTGATGATCGAGGACGAAAACGTCTGGCTCTGGCGGGATTTCCGCCGCGCCTTCGTCCGCCACTTCCTGCAGGCGACGGCATGGGGGCTTGGCGTCGCGCTGATCCTCGGTCTTGCCGGCTACGCGGTCTATATCTACGGCCAGCTCGCCCGGCACGCGCTCGCCTACGTGCTGCCGACGGCCATCGGCGTCTGCGTCATCGCCTTTGTCGCGATCGTGGCGGTCTGCCTGTTTTCGGCCATGACGCGATTTGAACTTGCCGGCGGTCGATTGCTTCAGGTGGCGCTGCTCGCGGCGATCGCGCGGCCATTGCCGGTTCTCGCCGGCCTCGCCTTCATGGCGGCGCTCTGGCTCGTCCACATCGCCTTTTATCCTGTCACCGTGTTCACCCCGGTGGTTTTCAACTTTTCCCTTGGCGCGCTCGCATTGGCATTTTCGGCGCACAAGGCAACCGGTTTCGCGTTCTCCCGCATCAATCACGGTGACGAGGACGCGAAAACCATGGCAACGGCGCAAAAGCGCGCCTAAACGGAGGAGTAATCATGAAAAACCTGCTCAAACTGACCCTTCTGGCAACGGTTGGCCTGATGCCGCTTGCCGCCCAGGCACAGGAGAAGACGACCATCAACTGGGCGCTCTGGGACTGGGACGCGACGGCCTATTACCAGCCGATCATCGACGCCTTCGAGGCCAAGTATCCCGACATCACCGTCGAACACACCGACCTTGGCTCGGCCGATTTCTCCACCATGCTGATGACACAGCTTTCCGGTGGCGGCTCGGACCTCGATGTCGTCCAGGTGAAGGACATTCCGGGATACGCCAATCTGGTGAAGGCCAATCTTCTCGCCCCGCTCAACGACGATATCGCCGAAAACGGCATCGACACAAAAGCCTATGGCGGCCTGATCGAGGCGTTGACGGTTGACGGCAATGTCTATGCCCTGCCGTTCCGTTCCGATGTCTGGATCCTTTACTACAACAAGGACCTCTTCGATGAGGCCGGCGTCGAGTATCCGACCAACGACATGACCTGGGACGAATTCGCCGAAAAGGCGCGCGCGCTGACCTCGGGTTTTGGCGCCAACAAGACCTATGGCGGCCTGTTCCACACATGGCGCTCGACCGTGCAGCTGCCCTGCATCATGGACGGTGAACATACGCTCGATGGCGGCTCTTACGAATTCCTGCAGTCCTGCTATGAACGCGTTCTCAGCCTTCAGGAAGACGGCGCCGTGCCGTCCTATGCCCAGCTGAAGACCTCCGGCACGCACTATTCCGGCCCGTTCTACAACGGCGCGGTTGCCATGCTGCCCATGGGAAGCTGGTTCATCGGCACGCAGATCCAGAAGGTTCAGTCGGGCGAATCGCTGTCCACCAACTGGGGCATCGCCCGCTATCCGCATATGGAAGGCGTCGAGGCCGGCACCACGGCTGCCACCGTCACCTCGATCGGCGTCGCGGCCAATTCCGAGAACAAGGACGCCGCCATGAAGTTCGCAAACTTCATTGCCGGTCCCGAGGGCGCCAAGGTGATCGCCGAAACCGGTACCTTCCCGGCACTGATGACGGACGAGGTTCTCGCGACAATCACGTCGAAGGATGGTTTCCCGACGGACGAGACCAGCAAGGGGGCGCTCAAGACCCTCCAGAGCTATCTCGAAATGCCGGTCAACCTGAAGGCGGCCGATATCGAGGTTGTCTTGAACCGTGCCCATGACAACATCATGACCGACAACATCTCGGTTGAGGATGGCCTGACGAACATGGACGAAGGCGTTCAGCAGGAACTCGGCAAGTAAGTCCTGAAGACAAGATGCGCCCCGGCTGCTCCGCCGGGGCGCGCTTTTCTGCTATCCCCGCATTTTTTGGCAGGTCTGCCCATAAAAAGCCGGTCTTCTTGACAAGTCTGGTTGACGCCAAACCTCATTCATCATCACATGCGCCCGTCTTATTTTCAGGGAGGGAAGATGTCCGACACCGTTTCACTGCGCGAGGCCTTTGCCGAGCGTTTCGGCGGGAGCCCTCGATTTTTCCGCGCGCCGGGACGCGTCAACCTGATCGGCGAGCATACCGATTACAATGACGGTTTCGTCATGCCGGCGGCGCTCGAATTCCAGGCAGAGGCGGCCGCCGCCGCGCGCCAAGACCGGATCATCACGATCCACTCCTTCAACAACGGCAGGAGCGCCGAAATCGATCTCGACGCAGAGGCGAACGCGCCGCGCGGCGACTGGACGGATTACGCCTTCGGCGTCGCCGTGATGATCGAAAAGGCCGGCACGACGCTCAAGGGCGCGGATATTCTGGTGTCATCGAGCGTGCCCGTCGGTTCCGGCCTCTCCTCGTCGGCTGCCCTCGAAGTGGTCACCGGCTATGCGCTTCTGTCGCTCTCCGGCTACGCGGTCGATACCGTCGAACTCGCGAAAATCTGCCAGAAGGCGGAAAACGACTATGTCGGCATGCGCTGCGGCATCATGGACCAGTTCATCTCCTGCAACGGCGTGCATGACCATGCGCTGATGATCGACTGTCGTTCGCTGGAGCGCAAACCGGTGCCGATCGATCCGAAGGCGCGGATCGTGGTTGCCAATTCCATGGTCCATCACGCGCTTGCCGACGGCGAATACAACAAGCGCCGCCAGTCCTGCGAGGAAGGCGTGCGCCTGCTTCAACCCGTGCTGGGCGACATTCAAGCCCTGCGCGATGTCAGTTTCGACGCGCTCGAGGAGCATCGCGATCTTCTGCCGGAGGCGACCTACCGACGCTGCCGTCATATCGTGACAGAGAACGGGCGCGTGCTCGCCGCCGCCGAGGTGCTGGAACGCGGCGACCTGGACGCTTTCGGGCGATTGATGAACGCCTCCCACGTTTCGATGCGCGATGATTACGAGATTTCCTGCGCCGAGGTCGATAAGCTGGTTGAGATTGCCCAGTCGCAGCCGGGCGTTTTCGGCGCGCGGATGACCGGAGGCGGTTTCGGCGGCTGTGTGGTCAGCCTGGTTGCAGCCGGGGCAGTCGATGATTTTGTCGAGAAGGTGCGTGCGGCCTATTTCGAGGCCAGCGGCCACACCTCCGACATCTTTGCCTGCGCCCCGCAGGATGGCGCCGGTCCCCTTTTTTGATGAAGGAAGGCCGGATGAATGAGAGGAGTTGAACCGATGAACGCGTTTTCCGATCACCCGCATCGCCGCTACAATCCGCTTTCGGGCGATTGGGTGCTGGTCTCGCCGCATCGCGCCAAGCGCCCCTGGCAGGGCCAGGTCGAGGACGCGGCGACCGAAGAAATGCCGGCCCATGATCCGGATTGCTATCTCTGCCCCGGCAATACCCGCGTCAACGGCGAGAAGAACCCCGACTACACGGGCACTTACGTCTTCGACAATGATTTCGCGGCGCTGACGGAGCACGCGCCGAAGGAGCGTTTCGAAGACGGGCTTCTTCTGGCAGAGGGCGAGAGCGGCATATGCCGCGTCATTTGCTTTTCGCCCCGCCACGACCTCACGCTTGCCCGCATGGCGGTTGCCGATATTGCCAAGGTGGTCGATACCTGGGTCGCGCAATATGAGGAGCTTGGCGTCCACCCCGACATCAATCACGTCCAGATCTTCGAAAACCGCGGCGCGATGATGGGCTGCTCCAATCCCCATCCGCACGGCCAGATCTGGGCCAGCCGCAGCCTGCCGAATGAGGCGGCAAAGGAAACGGAAAACCAGCGCGCCTATTACGAGAAGCACGGAAAGCCGCTTCTGATAGCCTATCTCGAGCAGGAACTGGCGCTCGGCGAACGTATCCTGTTCGAAAACGAGGGCTTCGTGGTGCTGGTGCCCTATTGGGCAGTCTGGCCGTTCGAGACCATGGTGCTGCCGAAGCGCCATATCCGCTCGATGGAGGAGATGACGGAGAAGGAACGCGAGGAACTCGCCGAGGCGCTGTCGAAGGTCACCGTGCGCTATGACAATCTTTTCAAGACGTCGTTTCCCTATTCCATGGGCTTCCACCAGCGGCCGACCGACGGCGACGATCATGACGAGTGGGTCATGCACGCCCATTTCCTGCCGCCGCTCTTGCGCTCGGCCACCGTGAAGAAATTCATGGTCGGTTTCGAACTGCTCGGCTCGCCGCAACGTGATCTGACGCCGGAGCAGGCGGCCGACCGGCTGCGCGCGCTTTCCGAAGTCCATTATTTGAACGATTGATCGGTCGGAAAACCGGGATCTGAGATCCGGCGGCCCCTGCCGCCGGCGGCGACATGCGAAGACCAGGAAAGACAGAAAATGCCCCTGAAGCCGAATATCGACTGGCTTTTTGATCCCGAGACCTTCGCGGTCAACCGTCTTGATCCCGTTTCCGATCACATCGCCTGGCCCTCGGCCGAAACGGCGCGTGAAGGCGCGGAGAACCCTTTGCGTCAAAGCCTTTCCGGCCGCTGGGCTTTCAAGCTGGCCGCGAATAGCGCGAAGCGGCCGCAAGGTTTTGAGAAACGCGATTTCGATTTTTCCGGCTGGGATTCGATCGAAGTGCCGGGCTATATGCAGCTTCAGGGCTTCGGGCAGAACCAGTACGTCAACACGCAATATCCCTGGGACGGGATCGAGGCGCTGCGTCCGCCGGCAGTGCCCGAGGCCAATCTGGTCGGCTCCTATCTGCGGGATTTCATCTTCGAAAAACGCGCGGGAACCGGCCGCGTGGTGCTCACCTTCGACGGCGTCGAGACCGCCTTCTTCGTCTGGCTCAACGGCGCGTTTCTCGGCTACAGCGAAGACAGTTTCACGCCGGCCTGTTTTGACGTGACCGTCCTTGTGGAGGAGGGGGCAAACCGGCTGGCGGTGCAGGTGTTCCAGCGCTCCTCGGCCAGTTGGATCGAGGACCAGGATTTCTGGCGGCTGACCGGGATTTTCCGCGATGTCTGGCTGGAGCAGCAGCCCGCTCTCCACCTGGAAGACCTGTTCGTGACCACCGATCTTGCCGACGATTATGCCTCGGCGAAACTCAGGTTGCGTATGCGGCTCGCGCCGGCGCGGAAGGGCGGGACGGTCGAAGTCGCGCTTTCGGATGAGACCGGCGAAACGGTCGTCGGCCAGAAGCGTTTCGAAGCCGCGGAGGAGATGGACCTCGCCTTCGACATTGCCGAGCCGAAGCTCTGGAGCGCGGAAGCGCCGAACCTCTACGATCTCGCCATCACGCTGATTGACGCGGCCGGGCAGACGGTCGAATTCATCCCCGAACGCGTCGGCTTCCGCCGTTTCGAGGTCATCGACCGCGTCATACATCTGAACGGCGAACGCATCGTCTTCAACGGCGTCAACCGGCATGAGTTCAATCCGGTTCGGGGCCGGGCCGTGACCTATGAAGACATGCTGTTCGACGTGCGCTTCTTCAAACGCAACAATATCAATGCCGTGCGCACCAGCCACTACCCGAACCAGTCGGCCTTCTACAGGCTTTGCGACGAATACGGGCTCTATGTCATCGACGAAGCCAATCTCGAGAGCCACGGCTCCTGGCAGAAGGATGGCGCGGTGGAGCCGAGCTGGGTCGTGCCTGGCGACCGGGCCGAGTGGCGCGCCGCCGTTCTCGACCGCGCCCGTTCCATGCTGGAGCGCGACAAGAACCATGCCTCGATCCTGATCTGGTCCTGCGGCAATGAAAGCTTCGGCGGCAGCGTCATTTTCGACATGTCGAACTGGTTCCGTGAACGCGACCCGTCGCGACTCGTGCACTATGAAGGCATTTTTCACGACCGGCGCTTCGACGGCACGTCGGACATGGAAAGCCGGATGTATGCGAAGCCGCAGGATGTCGAAGCCTGGCTGAAGAATAACCCGCAGAAGCCGTTCATTCTCTGCGAATACACCCATGCCATGGGCAATTCCTGCGGCGGCATGCATCTTTATACCGACCTCATCGACAAGTACCCGCATTATCAGGGCGGCTTTATCTGGGACTATATCGACCAGGCGCTGGCGCTCGGCGACGGGCAGGGCGACCGCCGGCTCGGTCTTGGCGGCGATTTCGACGACCGCCCGTCGGACTATACTTTTTGCGCGGACGGCATCGTCACGGCATGGCGCGAGGAAACGCCGAAGGTGCAGGAGGTGCGGGCGCTCTACCAGCCTTTCGATATCACGCCGGCGCGCAATGCGGTTACCATCCGCAACAGGAACCTGTTCGTTTCCTCCTCTGCATGTCTGCTCAACGTCCGGCTGCTGAAGGAAGGCGTCGCGGTTTTCTCGGCAACCCTGGAGCCGGAGATTGCAGCCGGCGAAACGGCGACGCTGCCGCTCGACCTGCCCGGCGACCTGTCTTCTGGCGAATATGCCGTGCAGGCTTCGCTTTGCCTGAAGCAGAAGACGGCATGGGCGGAGGCCGGTCATGAAACGGCTTTCGGCGAACATGTCTTCACCATCGAGGGCGAACCGAAGGTCGCTGCCCCCGTACCGCTGAAGCTGACGCGCGGCGATCTTCATCTCGGCATCGAGGCACCGAGATATTTCGCGCTGTTTTCAGAAGCGTTCGGCGGCATGACGTCGCTGAAGGCCGGCGGCATCGAGTTCATGCACCGCCCGCCGCGCCTCACCTTCTGGCGGGCGATGACAGACAATGACCGCGGTCGCAATCACGGCTTTGAACATGCGATCTGGCAAACGGCGAGCCTCTACGCGAAACGCGGTCCTGTCGAGTTCGACATGAACGGCGCCGAGCCGGTGGTGCGCTATCGTTTTCCGCTTCCGGGCCTCCCGGTCATGCCGGAGGTTGCATATCGGGTCGGGCGCGATGGCCTCATTCATGTCACAGCCGATTTCCCGGGCGGACAGGGACTGCCGGACCTGCCGATCTTCGGCCTGCAGTTCACGCTTCCCCCCGCCCTCGACCGTTTCCGCTACTACGGGCTCGGGCCGGATGAAAACTATGCCGACCGGTGCCGCGGCGCGCGTCTCGGTATCTTCGCGCGCAGCGTTGTGGACAATGTCTCGCCCTATTGCGTGCCGCAGGAATGCGGCAACCGGATGGGCACGCGCTTTGCCGAGGTGACGGACGAGGCCGGCGGGGGGCTTCGCTTTACAGCGGAAGGCGCGCCGTTCGAGTTCAATGCGCTGCCCTATGGCACGATGGAACTTGAAACGGCCGAGCGGCCGGAAGACCTGCCGCCGGTGACGAAGACGGTGGTGACGATCGCGGCAAGGCAGATGGGCGTCGGCGGGGATGACAGCTGGGGGTCGCCCGTGCATGAACCCTACCGCATCGCTTCCCATAAGCCGCTTTCTCTTGCATTCTCTGTCGCGCCGATCGGCGTCTAGAACAACGTTGAGCAGGGCGCGTTGCGCCAGAAGGAGGTCCAGATATGGCAATACTCGTAACAGGCGGCGCCGGTTATGTCGGCAGCCACATGGCGCATGCGCTCGTCGATCGCGGCGAGGACGTCGTGGTCATCGACGATCTGTCGACCGGCCACCGCGAGTTGATCCCGGAACAAGCCAAGCTGGTCGAAGGCGATATCGCCGACAGGAAGCTGGTGTCGAAGCTGATTGCCGACGAGAACATCAATGCCATCGCGCATTTTGCCGGCTCGATCGTGGTCTCGGACTCGGTGTCCGATCCCCTGACCTATTATGAAAACAACACGGTCAAGTCACGCGCGCTGATCGAAACGGCCGTAGCGGCCAAGATCGAGGCCTTCCTGTTTTCCTCTACGGCCGCCGTATACGGGGAACCCGGCGTCGATCTTCTCGATGAGGAACAGAACCTGCAGCCGGTCTCGCCCTATGGCTGGTCGAAGCTGATGACCGAAGTGATGCTGCGTGACAGCGCGGCCGCCTATGGTTTGAAATATGCCGCGCTTCGCTATTTCAACGTTGCCGGCGCCGATCCGGAAGGCCGCACCGGCGAGACCCGCGAGCATGCCACGCATCTGATCGAAATCGCTGCGCAGGCGGCCACCGGCCGGCGCAACCGCATGCAGATCTTCGGCACGGATTATCCGACGCCGGACGGCACCTGCCTGCGCGACTATATCCACGTCACCGACCTGATCGATGCCCATGTGAAGGCGCTGATGCATCTTCTGAACGGCGGCGGGAATTTCGTCGCCAATTGCGGCTATGGTCACGGTTTTTCCGTGCTGCAGGTGGTCGATGCGATCAAGCAGGTTTCCGGCGTCGACTTCCGCGTGGACATGGCCGAGCGCCGTCCCGGCGATCCGCCGGCACTGGTCGCCGATTCGACGCGCGTGCGTGAAATCCTTGGCTGGGAGCCGCAATATGACGATCTCGAAACCATTGTCCGCCATGCGCTTGCCTGGGAGGACCAGTTGGTGAAGGGGCGGGTGAAGCTGTAGGGGCGCCCCCGGTCGCCCCCAACCTTCTCTCCCGCCAGCGGGAGAGAGTATTGCGGGCTGTGCGGCTATGTCTTCTCGTCGCCCTCTCAAATCCCCGCAATATAGTCCGCCAGCCGCTCTGCGGCGTCTTCCAACTGGTCGGCATTGCGCAGGAAACAGGCCCTGAGGAAGGGTTCCCCGCCGGGTCCGAAGGCCGAGCCGGGAGCAAGGCCGACGCCGGTCTTGTCGAGGATATCGAGCGCGGCCTTTCGGCTGTCGGTCAGCCCATCGACCTTGAGGAAGGCGTAGAGCGCGCCGTCGGGCTTCAGCGTTTCTACCCGGTTGGTGGCAAGCAGCCGGTCGCAGAAAATGTCGCGTCCGATCCGCGCGCGCTCATAATTCTCGGCAATCACAGGGTCGCCGTCGCGGATTGCGGCGAGCGCACCCTGCTGCATGAACTGGGCAACGCCCGACGTCGTGTATTGCACCAGGTTTTCAATCGTGTCGCCGATCTCGGGCGGGGCGACCAGCCAGCCGACGCGCCAACCGGTCATCGACCAGTTCTTGGAGAAGGAATTGATGAACACGATCCGGTCGCCCTCTTCCATGATGTCGAGGAAGGAGGGCGCGCGGCCGCCGGCAAAATGATAGAGCGCGTAGATCTCGTCGGCGAGGATCCAGATGCCGTGGCGGCGCGCGATCTCCATAAGGGCGGAAAGATCGGCAAGGCTCGCCGTCCAGCCGGTTGGGTTGGCCGGCGTGTTGACGAAGATCATCCGGGTTTTTTCGGTGATCGCCGCTTCCACGCGGGCGGGATCAAGGTTCCAGCGGCCATCGGCGAATTCAAGCGGCACGCCGACCTTCCGCGCGCCGGAAACGCCGAGCGCTGCGGCGATATTCGGCCAGGCGGGGGTGAAATAGATCGCCTCGTCGCCGGGCTCCGTCATCGCCTCGACCATGATCTTGATCGCATGCATGCCTGACCCGGTGACATAGACATGCTCCGGCGAAAGCCTTGCCCCGAAATGGCGGGCGTAGTAGTCGGCGATCGCTGCGCGCAGCGGCGGAATGCCGCGCTGATGGGTATAAAAGGTCTCGCCATTGTCGAGCCCGGCCTTGGCCGCGTCACGGATGAACTGCGGCGTCGGCAGGTCGCCTTCGCCCGCCCATAGCGGCAGAAGCCTGTCGCGGTCGCGACCGTAATTGATGATTTCGACAATGCCGCTTTCCGGCGCGTCCTGTGCCCTTCGGCTGAGGCTTGAAATGAGTGTCATGCGGTTCTCCGTGCTCAATCCGTTTTAGTGCGGAGCATGGCCTGCCTTCCATCAAATTCGGCGACGAAATCATTGTTTTTTGTGATGGCTCGTGCTGCGACAGTCGCATTTGAAACCGGCCGCCGATAGCCTATGGTGGAGAAGCTCGCGAAGGGAGGCGTTCCATGCTGCCGGGCTGGCTGATCTTGTTGGCGGCACTGCTCTACATCATGCTGCTGTTTGCCGTGGCGAGCTACGGCGACCGGCGGGCAAAGCGCGAGCTTGCGCCGCGGTCGGGCCGCAACTTCGTCTATGCGCTGTCGCTCGCCGTTTATTGTACCTCCTGGACCTATTTCGGCGGCGTCGGCCTCGCCGCAACGCGCGGGCTCGAGTTTCTCGGCATCTATATCGGCCCCATCCTGGTCTTCACCGTTGGCATGCCGGTGGTCCGGCGCATCGTCTCGCTGGCGAAATCGGAAAAACTGACCTCGGCGGCCGACTTTCTCGCCGCTCGCTATGGCAAGAACCCGATGGTGGCCGGCCTCGTGGCGCTGATCTCGCTTGCCGCCGCCATTCCCTATATCGCGCTGCAATTGAAGGCGGTCTCCGATTCGGTCGCCGTCATGGTCGGTGGTACGATCGATCCACCCTCCGTCGGCGCGGCCTTCGGCGTCGGCCTGCCGCTCGCCGTCACGCTGGCCCTTGCAAGCTTTGCCATCGTCTTCGGCACCCGCCACACGGACGCGACGGAGCATCAGGACGGGCTGATCCTGGCGATCGCCATGGAATCGGTGGTCAAGCTGGTGGCCTTCGGTTCGGTCGGTCTGTTCGTGCTGTTCATTCTCTACAACGGACCTGCAGATCTTCTGGCCGCCGCGCGGGAAAATGCCGCGGCCGCAGCGGCACTCACCTATGAGACGCCGATCAGCCGCTGGGTGCTGCTCACCGTCCTCTCGGCCTTCGCCATCCTGCTTCTGCCGCGCCAGTTCCATGTGACCGTTGTCGAGAACCGAACCGAGGGCGAGCTCAGTCTCGCCCGTTTCCTGTTTCCGGCCTATCTGATCGCCATAAACCTGCTGGTGCTGCCGGTTGCGATCGGCGGGGCGATAACGCTGGGGCCGGGCGTCGACCCCGATCTCTACGTGCTGCAGCTGCCGCTCACCCAGGGGCAGCCGCTGATCTCGCTGGTCACCTTCCTTGGCGGCTTTTCGGCGGCAACGGCCATGGTCATCGTCGCCTCGGTGGCGCTCGCCATCATGCTCTCGAACGATATCGTCAACCCCATCCTGCTCAGGCGGCGGATGATTGCCGGCGGCGCCCACCGACAGGATTTCTATTCGCTGCTGCTCAACATCCGCCGCGCCTCGATCCTCGGCGTCATGCTGCTCGGCTATGCCTATTACCGCCATATCGACAGCGACCGGGGCCTGTTCTCGATCGGGCTTCTGGCTTTCGCGGCCATCGCCCAGGTCGCGCCCGCGCTGTTCATCGGCCTTGTCTGGCGCACGGCCAATGCGCGCGGCGCCATCCTAGGCCTGTCGCTCGGCTTCCTCACCTGGGTCTATCTGCTGTTCGTGCCGAGCCTTGGCGGGCCGGACCATTCGGCGATTGCCGGCGAAGTGATGAATTTCATCATTCCAGGCACCGGACTTTTCGTCGGCCCGGATGCCGATATTCTGCTGAACGTCACCTGCCTGTCGTTGCTGATCAATGTCGCCGGCCTCGTTCTCGGCTCGCTCAGCCGGCAGGCGCGTCCGCTGGAGCGAATCCAGTCCGGCATCTTCGTCAAGCGCCAGGCCCGCTGGCAGTCCTCCGCGCGCGGCATCGGCACGGGCGTTTCCGTCGGCATGCTGCGCGAGACGCTGAACGGCTATCTCGGCACGGAGCGTACCGCGCGCTCGTTTGCCACCTTCGAGCGCAATGCCGGCCGGCGCATGGGCGATGACGAACAGGCCGACATGGCGCTCATTCACTTTTCCGAACAATTGCTCGGCAGCGCCATCGGCTCCTCCTCGGCGCGGCTTGTCCTGTCGTTGGTGCTGCAGCGCGCCGAAGCGGCCTCCGGCGATGCCGCCTTCCTGCTCGATCAGGCAAGCGAGGCGCTGCAGTATAATCAGGGCCTGTTGCAGACCGCTCTCGCCCAGATCGATCAGGGCATTGCGGTTTTCGATGCCTCCAACCGACTCACCGTCTGGAACAAGCGCTTTCGCGCGCTGCTCAACCTGCCCGAAGAGGTCGGCCAGGTGGGCTATCCGCTGATCAACATCATGGGCCGGTTGTCCTCGCGCGGCGATCTTACCGGTGACGAGGCGCGCGAGGCGCTGCGCCGGCTGCGCGCGCACGAGAGCGCCTTTCCGATGGTTCTCGACAAGGGACGACGGATCATCGAGGTGCAGTCGCGCGCCATGCCCGAAGCCGGCATGGTCGTCACCTTCACCGATGTCACCCAGCGGGTGGAGGCCGATCTGGCGCTCAAGCAGGCCAATGAGACGCTGGAACAGCGCGTGGCCGCGCGCACGGCGGAGCTCACCGAGGTCAACAAGGCGCTGCGTGTCGCGCGTGCGGCCGCCGACGAGGCGAATATCGGCAAGACGCGGTTCTTCGCCGCCGCCGGGCATGACATCCTGCAGCCGCTCAACGCCGCCCGGCTTTATGCAACTGCGCTGGGCGAGCGCATGCCCGCCGATGGCGAGGATCGCGCATTCGCCGAGAAGATCGATTCCGCGCTGCAATCGGTCGAGGATATCCTGGGTGCTGTTCTGGACATTTCCCGGCTCGACGCCGGCGCGATGAAACCGCATTTCACCGCAGTGAATCTCGGCGACATGTTGAGACGGGTCGAAACCGACTTTCGTCCGCTTGCCGACGAGCGGGGGCTGAAATTCACCGTGGTCAGATCGTCGCTCAAGGTGCGCTCGGACGCCCACGCCCTCAGGCGTCTGGTGCAGAACCTGGTGTCGAACGCGATCAAGTACACGATTTCCGGCAAGGTGCTGGTCGGCGTGCGCCGCCATGGCGATCACGCGGTGATCGAGGTGCATGATACCGGCATCGGCATTCCGGCCTCAAAGGCGGAAAGCGTGTTCAAGGAGTTCACCCGGCTGGACGAGGGCGCGCGCGCGGCCCAGGGGCTTGGCCTCGGCCTTTCGATCGTCGACCGGCTGGCCCGCATGCTCGAACACCCGGTCGCGCTCTCTCCTGCGCCTGGCGGGGGCACCGTGTTCCGGCTGACCGTGCCGCTTGCCGACGCCGGAGCCGAGACCGCGCCGCAGGCGGCAAAGCCGACGGGCCGTTTGCCCGGCCAGGCCATCGCCGGCCTCAAGGTGCTCTGCATCGACAATGAGGAGGCCATTCTCGAGGGGATGCGGGTGCTCCTCGGCGGCTGGGGAGCGGATGTCCACGTCGCCCGCAGCGCGGAAACAGCCGGCGCGATCGACATTGTGCCCGACGTCATCATCGCCGACTATCACCTCGACAATGGCGGCAGCGGCGTGCGCGCGGTCGTTGCCCTGCGCGAGCATTACCAGCGTCACGTTCCGGCCCTTTTGCTGACGGCGGACCGCACCCAGGACGTGCGCGATCTGGCGGAGGAGGAGGACATTGTCGTTCAGCACAAGCCGCTGAAACCGGCTTTGCTGCGCGCCTTCCTCAACCAGATCGCGATCTTTCACAGGGCGGCGGCCGAATAGGGGCCGCCGCTCCTTCATGTCTCCGGTCAGTCAGGTCATCCTTTGACCGCGCGAACCGACGCGGCGCCTGAGCAATCCCAGCGAGGGCGGAAACCGGTCTTGCGGGTCGGCAATGTTCTAAAGCGCCTGTTTTATCCGCTCCAGCTTTCGCCAGCGCAACGATGACCAGAGCGAAAGCCCGATCAGGCCAGCGCCGACAAGCCCGGTCACCGCTTCGGGGATATGGACCAGCGTCTGGGCGAACATGATCACCGCCAGCACCAGGATGGCGTAGAAGGCGCCGTGTTCGAGAAAGCGGAAATGCGACAGCGTCTTGCGGTCGACCAGCAGGATCGTCAGCGAGCGCACATACATCGCGCCGATGCCGAGCCCGATGGCGATCACCAGCAGGTTTTTCGTCAGGGCGAAGGCGCCGACCACCCCGTCGAAGGAAAAGCTCGCGTCCAGTACTTCCAGATAGATGAAGGCGCCGAGCCCGCCCTGGGCCGCCGTTTTTGCCGCCTTGGCCTGGCTTGCATCCAGAAAACCGCTCAGGATTTCGACAGCAAGGAAGGTGATCAGGCCGTAAAGGGCGGGATAGAGGAAATCTTGCGCGCGCTCTTCGGCCACCAGGCCGGAAAAGACGAGGATGAGAACGAGCGCGATGCCGATCTCGATGCCCTTGATCGAGGCCGATCGCGCCATCGGTTCCTCCAGCCAGGGCAGCCAGTGCACGTCCTTGTCATGATCGAAAAAATAGGTGAGCCCGACCATCAGAAGAAAGGTGCCGCCGAAAGCGGCGATCGGCAGATGGGCATGATGCATGATCTCGGCATAGGCGCGCGGCTCGGCGAAGGCCAGATGAATGGCGGCGATTGGTCCGATTTTCGCGGCAAGCGCGACGATGACCAGCGGAAAGACAAGCCGCATGCCGAAAACGGCGATCAGAATGCCCCAGGTGAGGAAGCGCCGCTGCCAGACATGACTCATCGCCTTCAGCTTGTTGGCGTTGACCACCGCATTGTCGAAGGAGAGCGAGATTTCGAGCACTGCGAGCACGGCGGTGATGAAGAGAAAGGTCAGCGCTCCGCCGGCCCCGAAGCTGAAATAGCCGTAGGCGGCGCTGGCGAGAAGACCGACCGCCGTGACGATGAAGGCCCATTTGAAATAGGAAAGGGTGGAGGTCATGGCAGCACCTTCGATGGTGCGGCGATGTCGTTGGACGCGCATGCGCCTTGCGCACGCGATCCGACGCGATGGTTGTGAAGCATGATAGACATGTCCGCCGGCTAATTTGCGGGCGGTGCCGACATCACGAGAGCGCCGTCAAACTCTCGCCAGAGGGGCCCGGCACCGGGTTTGCCGTCGCGCGCGGATTTTGGGGGGATGACCCCGTCGCGCGAAAAATGGCCGGCCCCTGCGGGTCTGCCCTGTTGCGATCGGCGCTCACAGATTTAGCCACGCCGCGCGCGCCGTCAACCCCTCCGGTGTTGCCACCTTTGATTATTGCCTGCCGGCTCCGGCGCTCCGGGCCGACGACCTGTTTTTCAGCTTGCCGGAAAGCCCGCGGCGGTGGTAATGATCGCCATCAGGCCATGCGCGGGTATGATGTAATGGTAGCCTGTCAGCTTCCCAAGCTGAACGCACGGGTTCGATTCCCGTTACCCGCTCCAATGGATTGCGACGCGCCCGTCCGGGAGCGCCTCGCCGATTGAACGGCGCTTGCTCTCATCACAGGCCTGTCCGATGCGCCTCAGTGGCTCTCCTTCCGGCTCGGCCGATGCGCCGTCTTGCGCCACAAAAACGGGGCACGATAGAGCTCGGCCAGCGCCTTCCAGGCAGCTAAGGATAGCATCAGCCAGTAGAGCGGCAGGTAGAGCGCATCCGCGCGCATCTGCCGCGCTTCCTGCGGCTGCATGCGGGACAGGCCGAGCCTCAGGAAAACCCAGTAGCTTGCCAGGATGTTGGCAATATCGATGCCCGAGAGAACCTGGTGAAACGGGCCGGAATCGTAGCCTGGGTGGATGATCGCGGCGGTCGTCATGAACAGCGCGGCGAAAAGAAGCGGGTGCAGCAGCGAGGACAGGATGACGCCTGCGCCGTTGGCGAGAAACACCAGTGCGCCGAGCGTGCCCAGTTCCGAAAAGAGCCGGGATGGCTCGCGCAGCGCGACCAGAAGCGTCTGCAGCCAGCCCTTGATCCAGCGTGAGCGCTGGGCGGTCCAGGCTTTCGCGTTTGTCGGCGCTTCCTCCAGCGTCGGGTTGCCGATCACGCCGCAGTGATAGCCGAGACGGTGCAGCCTCAGGCCAAGATCGGCGTCTTCGGCCACATTGTAGGGGTCCCAGGCGCGGCACGCGCGCAGGACATCGGTGCGGAAATGGTTCGACGTTCCGCCAAGCGGCAGGGGGAAACGGTGGCGCGCCAGAAACGGCAGGATGCCGCGGAAGAGGCCTGCATATTCGCAGGCAAACAGCGCCGAGATCCAGTTTTGCCCGATATTGTCGACGACAAGCGGCGCTTGCAGACAGCCAAGCGACGCCGGTCCCTTCCGAAAGGCGCGCCAGGCCTCGCGCAGTTGGTCGGGATGCGGCCGGTCTTCGGCATCATAGATGGTGAGAAGAGATCCGCGCGCGCCGGAAAGCGCGTAGTCCAGCGCCTTCGGCTTGGTGCGCGGCAGGGCCGGAGGAACGCTGACCAGTTCGAATTGCGGCGGCAGCCTCTCGGCCCTTATGGCGGCGATGGTGGCGCTGTCATCGGCTTCGCAGACAAGCTTGACGTCGAGCCGCGAGGCAGGCCAGTTCAGTCTCTTCATGTGGTCGACGAGCTGCGGGATCATGTTGGCTTCGCGGTAGAGGGCGACCAGCACCGTATAAACCGGCAAGGCGCCTTCCTCCTCGTCTTCCACGGATTGCGTTGCCTCGCCGGGACTGCTTGCCACCGCCGCAAGCCGGATGAGGAGGGAGAGGGCGTAGAGAGTTGAAAACAGGATATGCGTCAGGAGCAGCGTCTCGGCGGTGAAAAGGACGAGTCCGACGAGAAAGGTGGCAACGCTGCCGCCGAGCAGAAAGCCCTGCTTGCCCCAGAACACGATCCGCGCCGAAAAGCGCGGCTCCCATACCATCAGCCGGTGGATCGTGTTGGCGAGCCGGCGCTGAGCCCCCACCTGCCAGACGGTCTCGCGGATCGTCGACGGCATGGTTACCACCACGGCCCGGCGAATGGCGGGGCGGAAGGAAAGGCGGGCATGCAGATCTGCCAGGTCTTTCGCGCGCGGGATGATCGCGAATGTCGCGCCGCCCTCGCCGCTTTCCAGGCGCAGGCCGGACGGAGAGACCAGCAGCCGGTCGATCCTGCGCCGGTCGGAAACGGCTTCGGGGTCGATCCGTGCAAGGAAAGGCAGGCCGAGATAGAAGGCGAGGCGACGATAATAGGCCTCCGGCAGAACAGAGCCTTCGGCGAGAAGTTCGTCCTCTATGGTGGTGCCGTTTTGCCGGGCGGATGTTTCGGCCCGTTCGATCAGCGCGTCCTCGTAGCCAAGGCGGCGCAGCATGCGTCGTTCGCCGGCAAACGGATCGCTCACCCGCCCGTCCCGCCGGGTCGATGACTTCGGGCCTGGGCGCGGTACCGCGTACAAGGACGAAGCCGTCATCGAACCCTCCTGAAACCCGCAATACGTGCAATTCTGCAGGTTTCAAGTAAAGGCACGTTTTGAAAAAATCACAACATGTAAGAGTGATTTTTATCAAATACACGCTAAGATTCTTCGAGCCTGCGACCTGTCCCACGCGTTCTCGGCCGAAAAATCGGCAACCGCGTCCAGATCATCGGCTTGTCGGAAAACGAATCCCACTTTCGCGCCCGACGCTGACATCCAAAGCGGTTTCGCCTGTCACGGACGCGCGTAACCGCCCTATCTCTTTGTTTTTGATTAATTTTCGCAGTCATGTGACTCCATCTGACTGCGAAATGCGTTAAAGTGCGCGGTAGCGCGCAATCGCGCCGCGTTCGATTGCTGCACAGGTCAGTTTGTCGAGGTGCAACCTGTCGCGCAGCAACTGCAGCAGGCGGATCTCCTCCGGTCTGATCGCCTGGTCCACCGACATGATCTCGACCGCGAGCGCGTAGGCCGTGTCGTAAAGCCGCGCCGGCAGCGTGTCGCGGATGATTTCGAGGGCGATATCCATGCCCTCGTCGCCGGACAGGATGTCGGCGCAGGCATGGGCCACATCGGTTATGCGGTCCTCGTCAAACCCGCGGAAGGCCGGCAGCGAGCGGGTGATATGGCCGATGCGAGCCAGTTCGTCATCGCTCATGGCGCTGTCTACGGCTGAAGCCATGACCATCACATAGATCAGGGCATCATAATGAGTGAGCGGTGTCCGGGTCATGGGCATGTCTTTCGATTGGATGCGGATTTCAGCATTCTATTGGTTTTCCTGCATTTTCGCGGACGTCAGGCGTTCCGGCTGACTGCGAAATGCTTCACTGGCTCGCCCAGATGATGCGGGCGATCCATTCCACGGCGGCAAGATCGAAGGTGAGGTTTTCGTGGGCGGGGTTGATCGACATGAGCTCGATCTGGCGGCTGGTGCGGCGCACCAGAACCTTGGCCATGACTTCGCCGTCATGGGTCTTGACCACGACGCGGTCGCCCTTGCGGGTTTCGGCGTTGGCCTCGACGATCAGCACGTCGCCGTCGCGGTAGAGCGGCAGCATGCTGTCGCCCTGCACCTCGAGCGCATAGACGCTGTGGCTGTCGCGCGCGGGCGCGGGAAAATCGACCTCGTCCCAGCCCTGGCCGACGGGAAAGCCGCCGTCGTCGAAAAAGCCGCCGGTGCCGGCGCGGGCAAGGCCGAGCAGGGGAATGGTGGAGGGTTGCGGCGGGAAGGCGCCTGATGGCGGCGCGCCCCCATCGTTCGCGCGGCCGGCTTCCGCGTCGAGAAAGGCGGTCAGATCGCTGCCCGTCGCATCGAGCACCTTGGCGATCGATTCCATCGACGGCCAGCGTTCACGCCCGTCCTTGCCAAGCCGTTTGGACTTGTTGAAAGCGGTCGGATCAAGCCCGGCCCTGCGCGCAAGGCCCGAAGGGGTCAGCTTGTGGCGCGCGGCCAGATCATCGATCGCGTCCCAGATGGCGCTGTGGCGAAGCCTGCTGGACATGACTGTTCACTCCGGCCACGTTGGCGCGTTGATAACGGCGGGACTATAGCGCATGGCCTATCATGACGTAAAGCCATGACAGGAATAAAATCCTTTGTCGCGCGTCACGCGACCATGGCCATATTGACCTTGCCCAACTGGATCACCGCCTGGGTGCGGCTGTCGACATTAAGCTTCAGGAGGATCGCCGAAACATGCGCCTTCACGGTCGCCTCGGATACGCCGAGTTCGTAGGCGATCTGCTTGTTGAGAAGGCCCTCGCACAACATGCGCAGCACGCGCGACTGCTGTGGGGTGAGCGTCTGCAGCCGTTCCAGCATGTCGGCGATGTCGGGGTCGGTCTCCTCGCCGCCCTCGAAGTTCTCCGGCGTATAGATCTCGCCGGAAAGCACGGTGCGAATGCCGTTGCGCAATTCATCGATGCCGGCGGATTTGGAGATGAAGCCGGAGGCGCCGAGCGCCAGCGAGCGGCGGATCGTATCGTCGTCATCGCTTGCCGAAATCACCACGATCGGCAGGCTGGAAAACTCCGCCTTCAGCGTGATCAGGCCGGAAAGCCCGCTGACCCCCGGCATGGCGAGATCGAGCAGCAGCAGGTCCGCCTCGGGGTTTTCCCGGGCGGCCAGCTGCACGCCGTCGAAATCGCCAGCCTCGACAACGGCGTAATAGGTCGCCATGCCGCTGATGGCCTGTTTCAGGGCGCTGCGGAACAACGGGTGATCATCGGCGATCAGTATTGTCTGTCCGGTCATTTCCTGCCTCCTCCCAAAGGCAATGTCACAACCTGAGCCACTTGTCACGCGAGAGAGGCAACGCGTCAATGCTGCAACAAAACGACGTAAGTCTCCTCCATGATCGCGTGTTTGCAACGGATATCAATAAAAAAAACGGGAACGACGCGGAAAAGCCCGCATTTGCTGTTGCTTTCATGCGGCGGGTCTCAATTGTCATGGACTTTTGCCCCTTCCTGGTTCAAACCGTGCCGCAACCAAGCCACCGGAGCCGATGCTCATGCCGCAACCGATATTCAAGATTGTCGCGCGCTCAGAATGGCAGGCCGCCCGCCTTGCCGGCGTCTATCGGGGAGCCCCCGTCGATCTTTCCGACGGGTTTATCCACTTTTCGACGGCGGAACAGGTGGAGGAGACCGCAGCCCGTCATTTCGGCGGACAGCGCGACCTCCTGCTGGTCGCGGTCGACCCGCAGGCGCTAGGGCCTGCACTGAAATACGAGCCGTCGCGCGGTGGCGCGCTGTTTCCCCATCTTTATGCGGTCCTTCCCTTTTCCGCCGTGCTCTGGGAGAAGCCGATCCCCGAAACAAGCGCCGGCGGCCATGATTTCAGCGGGCTTGTCGCATGATCAACCTGTTCAAATGCGGCGCGCGCAACGCCGTCTTCATGCTCGACCCGGAAGTGGCCCACGGGCTCACCATCAAGGGCATCGCATCCGGTCTTCTGCCGCGCGCGCGCCATGCCGCCGATCCCCGCCTTGCCGTTTCCGCGGCAGGCCTGTCCTTTGCCAACCCGCTCGGCGTTGCAGCCGGCCTCGACAAGAACGGCGAGGCGATCGACGGCCTGGTCAAGCTCGGCTTCGGCCATGTCGAAGTCGGCACCGTCACGCCGCGCCCTCAGCCGGGAAATCCGAAGCCCCGGCTCTTCCGGCTGGTGAAGGACGAAGCGGTGATCAACCGCATGGGCTTCAACAATGACGGTCACGAAGCGCTTGCGGCCCGGCTTGCGGCCCGCAAACGGCGCGGAATCGTCGGCGTCAATATCGGCGCCAACAAGACGTCCGAAGACCGGATTGCCGACTATGTCGCGGGCATTGCCCGTTTCGCCTCGCTTGCCGATTATCTGACAGTCAACATATCCTCGCCCAATACGCCGGGCCTCAGAGACCTGCAGGCGCGCGAACAGCTCAGACAGTTGCTCGATGCGGTCGCCGGAGCGCGGGAGAAGGCGGAAACCCGTTTGCCGGTGTTCCTGAAGATTGCGCCGGACCTGACCGAGGCAGGGCTTGACGATATCATCGCCGAGGTCGCGGCAAGCACGCTCGACGGCGTGATCGTTTCCAACACCACGCTTGCGCGTGACGGCCTGACGGACGCAAAACTGGCGGGCGAAAGCGGCGGCCTTTCCGGCGCGCCGCTGTTTGAGCGCTCGACCGCGCTTCTGGCGCGCGTCAGGCAGCGTCTCGGTCCGGAAAAGGTGATCATCGGTGTCGGCGGGGTTTCGACCGGCTCCCGCGCGCTTGAAAAGATCCGCGCCGGCGCGGATCTGGTGCAGATCTATTCGGGCATGGTCTATGAGGGGCCGCAGCTGATCGCCGACGCTCTTGCCGCCATGCTGGAGGCGCTCGACAGGGACGGCGCGTCATCGCTTCGTGCATTGCGCGATACGGCCGTCGATGAATGGGCGGCAAAACCGTTCGAGGCTTAACTGCTGAGGCACATGGACCAGAAGGGCGTGTCGCCGGATTTCGGGCTCGTCGCCTTGGCTACGCCGAGGTGGGAATAATTTCCCAGCATGTTGTCCAGATGCTTCGGTGACGCCACCCAGGCCTGAAATGCCCGCTCGGACGTTTTCTGATGCATGGCGATGTTCTCGGCCGCCGGCAGCGGCAGGTCGTTGCGCTTGAACCTTGCGGCGACGCTTTCCGGACCGGTGAGGTGGTTCATCCTGTCGGCAAGGGCCATGCGGCTTGCCTGATCGACGGCAACGGCGTTGCAGGCTCTGGACGGGCTGACGGGCGCAAGGCCGCGGCTTTCCCGAAGATCGTTGACCCAGGGCAGGAATGTGGAGGTCATCGCGGTGGCATCGACATCTCCGCGCGGCAGTCCGCTGCCGCCGAAGAGACTGCAGGCCGAAAGCCCGATTGCGAGGACGGAAAGAGCAAGGGCCCGGCGGCTGGTCGTGGATAGGGTCAACGGCGATAGCTCAATATGCGGATGATGATGAAGACGGGCACGACGATGATGGCGCCGAGGACGAAATAATGGCCGATCTCGCCGATCGCTGCAAAGCCGCGCCGCCAGAGATTGCCGAAGAAATCGATGACGCCGTACCATAGATCGAGCGGATAGATATTGAGCGCGGACAGGATGAAACCGACGATCAGCGAGACCACCAGCAGCTTGACGATCGTGCCGACGACGGTTCCGCCCAAAAATCGATTGACTTCATTGCTCATTGCGCGCGTCCTTTTTCCGGTCCGTCCTTAAGGCGACATTGGGGCGCAATCAAGATGGAAACCGCTGTGAGAGAAGGCAAGGCCCGCCGCGCAATTCCGCTTGCTTTTCGTCCTGAAAAGCGACATTGGCGATCAGTCCAATAGTCCGGTCCCGACCCATTTGAACATCTTATTCTTCTCCTCCGGCGATCTGATCGCCGACCGCCGCGCCGATTACGCGCGGATGCTGGATGAGGCCGGCGAGTTCGCCGCCGCCGCCGAGCTGATGGAACAGGCGCTCGACCTTGCGCCCGACTGGCCGGCAGGCCTTGCCATGCTCTCAGCCTATCTCGAACATGCCGGCGAGACCGACCGGGCGATCGAGACGCTCGAAATCCTCGAAAAACTGGATGATGACGACATTTTCGCCGCGCGGCTGAAGCTGGCCGTGCTGGGTGCTGCGCGTGCGCCCGCCCATCCGCCGGGTCGCTATGTGGAGGCGCTGTTCGATTCCTATGCCGAGCATTTCGATGAGGCGCTGACCGAGCGGCTGGATTACAGCGCGCCTCAGCGCCTTGCAGCCCTTCTTGCCGAAACGGAAGGTGCCGACCGCCGGTTCGAGCTGGCTGTCGATCTTGGCTGTGGCACGGGGCTTTCGGGCGAAGCGTTTGCCCGCCGCGTTGCCCGGCTTGAGGGTTTCGACCTGTCGCAGAATATGCTGCAGAAGGCGGAGGAAAAGGGACTTTATGACGTGCTGGCGCAGGCTGATCTGCTGCTGGCGCCGGGCGAAAGCGGACTTTTCATCGAAGACCTGGCAAAGCAGCGGGCCGATCTGGTGATCGCTGCTGACGTGCTGATGTATCTCGGCGGTCTCGAAAGCCTGATGGAGAACGTCGTTGCGCTTATCGCTCCGGGCGGGCTGTTCCTGTATTCGGTGGAGGCCGGGGCGCCGGGAAGCGATTTCACTCTGCTTCCCTCGCTGCGCTATGCACATTCCGCGACCTATGTCAGGAAGCTGCTTGCGCAGGCCGGCCTGTCTTTGAAGGCGGAACGCAGCACGGTCCTGCGCAAGGATGCCGGCGAGCCGGTTCCCGGCATCCTGTTTCTGGCCGAACGGAACATCATGCCGTTGTGACGCGTTTCTGAAGACATATTTCAGAAACCGCATCAAGGAGGCCTGTCATGACACTGACACCGGAACTCTGTCACGCTGCCCGCATCCTCGCCCATATCGATCGCGAGGCGCTTGCCCATGAGAGCGGTCTTGCCGAAGACAAGATCGCCGAATTCGAAAACGGCAGGGCCGATTTCGGCGAGGCCAGCCACGACAAGCTGAAGGTGACGCTCGAGGCGCTCGGCGTCGTTTTCCTGCCGGAAGACAAGGAAGGCGGAGTCGGCATCCGGCTGAAGTTCACCGAGAGCGAAACCCGCCGCATCCTCAACTGGGAAGGCGAGGGCGGCCGCGTCAACCAGGATGACGTCGTTTGAGGATTTGACGAAAGCGCGGTTTTGGTTGAAGAAGAGGCCGGGGCCGCGCCCCGGCCTTGTCGTGTCGGGAATGCACTTGTTCGCGCCCTTTTTTCCAGCCGGAATGTCGCCACGTGTCAGAAAACAGGTTTCTCAGGAATATCCTCAACTCCACCACCGAAAATCATTCGGCGCTGGAGGATCTCCAGGGCATTGTCACGGGCGCCATGCTGGCTTCGCTCGGCGTCCTCGTGCTCAAGGCCGGCGGATTGTTGACCGGCGGCACGGCGGGGCTTGCCTTTCTTCTGGTCTATTCGACCGGTATCGGCTTCGGGCTTGCCTTTTTCGCGGTCAACCTGCCGTTTTATTATTTCGCCTGGAAACGGCTTGGCCTTGCCTTCACGCTGAAAACCTTCATCGCCGTCGGACTGACCTCGGCGCTGACCGGCATCATCCCGCAATTTCTGACGATCGGCGAGACCCACCCGCTGGCCGCCGGCCTCTTCGGCGGCGCGCTGGTCGGGACCGCGCTTCTGATTTTCTTTCGCCACAGCGCCAGTCTCGGCGGCTTCGGCATTCTGGCGCTGTTCCTGCAGGATCGCTTCGGCTTCAAGGCCGGCTATGTCCAGCTTGGCCTCGATTGCTTGGTGCTGGTGCTGTCCTTCTTCGTGGCGACGCCCTTCATCATCGCCTGTTCGGTTGCCGGCGCTCTGGTCATCAACCTTATCCTCTCCTTCAACCATCGCCGCGACCGCTATATCGCGATGTAGAAAAGCCTTTCCCCGAAGCCTGTTTGCTGTAAACCTGGCCTCATGAACGAAACGGAAACATCTCTGCTGCCAGAGCGCTTTCGCCGCTGGTTTTCCGCCAATGGCTGGCGGCCGCGGCCGCACCAGCTTGGCCTGCTGGCCCGCGCCGGCGCCGGCGAGGACATGCTGCTGATCGCGCCGACCGGGGCGGGCAAGACGCTCGCCGGTTTCCTGCCCTCCCTTGCCGATCTTGACGCCCGAGGCCCGCTGAAGCCCGGAACGCGCCCGCGCGGGGTCCATACGCTCTATATCTCGCCGCTGAAGGCGCTGGCCGTCGATATCGCCCGCAATCTGGAACGTCCGGTGAGCGAAAGCGGGCTTGCCATCACCATGGAAACCCGCACCGGCGACACGCCGCAGGCCAAGCGTCAGCGCCAGCGCATGAAGCCGCCGGATATCCTGCTGACGACGCCGGAACAGCTCGCGCTGCTTCTGGCGGGCAAGGATGCCGACCGCTTCTTCGAGGACCTGCGCTTCGTGATCTTCGATGAACTGCATTCGCTGGTGACCTCCAAGCGCGGCCATCTCCTGTCGCTTGGCCTTGCGCGGCTGAGGCGGCTGCGCCCGGAACTGACGGCGATCGGCCTTTCGGCCACGGTCTCCGACCCGATGGAGTTGCAGCGCTGGCTGGTGGCCCAGACCGGCGAGGTGGAGCCGCCCCATGCCGGGCTGATCACCGTTGCCGGCGGCGCGCGGCCGGAAATCACGATTTTGAAAGCCTCGCAGCGCATCCCCTGGTCCGGTCACTCGGCGCGCTATGCCGCCCCCGACATCTACGAAGAGCTCAAGCGGCGCAGGATGACGCTGATCTTCGTCAACACCCGCTCGCAGGCGGAGATCGTGTTCCAGGAGCTCTGGAGCATCAATGACGACAATCTGCCGATCGCGCTGCATCACGGCTCGCTCGATGTCGGCCAGCGTCGCAAGGTGGAAGCGGCGATGGCCGCCGGAAAGCTCTGCGCCGTCGTCGCCACCTCGACGCTCGACCTCGGCATCGACTGGGGCGATATCGACCTTGTGATGCATATCGGCGCGCCGAAGGGCGCAAGCCGCCTTGCCCAGCGCATCGGCCGCGCCAATCACCGCATGGACGAGCCGAGTCGCGCCATTCTGGTGCCCGCCAATCGGTTCGAGGTGATGGAGTGTCAGGCAGCGCTCGATGCCAATTATGTCGGCGCGCAGGATAGTCCGCCGATCGGCGATGGCGCGCTCGATGTGCTGGCCCAGCACGTGCTCGGCATGGCCTGCGCCGGACCCTTTGATCCGGACCTGCTGTTTGACGAGGTGCGCTCGGCGCTGCCCTATCACGGGCTCGCCCGCGAGACCTTTTTCCGCGTGGTCGATTTCGTCGCCACCGGCGGCTATGCGCTCAGAACCTATGAACGCTATGCCAAGATCAGAAAGACCGCCGACGGGCTCTACCGCCTGACGCATCCCGATTTTGCCCGCCAGTACCGGCTGAACCTCGGCACCATCGTCGAGATGCCGATGCTGAAGATCAGACTTGTTCGGCCGGGAAAGCGCGGCGGGCCCTTGCGCGGCGGCGCGGTGCTGGGCGAGGTTGAGGAATATTTCATCGAGATGCTCAGGCCCGGCGACACCTTCCTGTTCGCCGGCAAGGTGCTGCGGTTCGAGGGCATCCGGGAAAACGAGTGCATGGCGTCCGCCGCCTTCGACAGCGATCCGAAAATCCCGGCCTATGCCGGCGGCAAGTTTCCGCTGTCCACCTTTCTGGCGGACGGCGTGCGCGCCATGCTGGACGATGAAGAGCGGCGCAAGGCGCTGCCCGCGTCCGTGCGCGAATGGCTCTCGCTGCAGGAGAGGCATTCGCATCTGCCCAAGCGCGGCGAGCTCCTGGTTGAAACCTTTCCGCTGGAAAACCGCTTCTACATGGTCGCCTATCCCTTCGAGGGCAGGCTCGCGCACCAGACGCTCGGCATGCTTTTAACCCGGCGGCTGGAGCGGGCGGGCGCGCAGCCGACCGGCTTCGTGTCCACGGATTATTCGCTCGCCGTCTGGGGCCTGAAGGATATCGGCGAAATGTTGGCCTCCGGCGCGCTCGACCTCAAGGCGCTGTTTGACGAGGACATGCTGGGCGATGATCTCGAAGCCTGGCTCGATGAAAGCTACATGCTCAAACGCACGTTTCGCGCATGCGCGACGATTGCCGGGCTGATCGAGCGTCGCTATCCGGGCAAGGAGAAGACCGGGCGGCAGATGACGGTTTCCGCCGATCTGATCTATGACGTCCTGAGGAGCCACGAGCCGGACCATATCCTGCTGCAGGCGACGCGGGCGGATGCGGCTTCCGGCTTGCTGGATATCGCCCGCCTTGGCACAATGCTCCAGCGAATCAAGGGCCATCTCACGCATTACCGTCTGAAGCGCGTCTCGCCGCTCGCCGTGCCGGTGCTCCTGGAAATCGGTCGGGAAAGCGTCAATGGCGGGGCCGGCGAAGCGGTGTTGCGCGAGGCCGTCGATGAACTCGCCGCGGCGCTTGAGGCGGCGGAAAACGAAGACGCTCACGAAGGACAGGACAAACCCGGCGCATGAACTTGAGCACAGCATCACTGGAGAGCGAGCGTTTCGACGACAGCGGGCCGCGCTTTGCCGGCCATCCGGTCGTTTTCGATTGCTCCGGCGCGCTGTTCTTTCCCACGCTCTCTTTGCTTGTCGTTTCCGACCTGCATCTGGAACGCGGCGCGGCGCATGCCCGGCGCGGCGTTTTCGTGCCGCCCTACGACACGGCGCGCACGCTCTCTGCTCTTGCTGCCGTTATCGCCCGCCACCGTCCGGCCCGCGTCGTCTCGCTCGGCGACAATTTTCACGATCGCGTGGGCGCGCGGGAGATGGCGGATGATCACCGCGCGGCGCTTTCGGCGCTTGCCGCAGGCCGTGATTGGGTTTGGATCAACGGCAATCACGATCCCGCCGGCGTTTTTGGCCTGCCGGGGCGGGTGTTCGACGAATGGACATGCGAGGGGCTGACCTTTCGCCATGAGCCGTCGCGACGGGGAAAAGCGGAAATCTGCGGTCATCTCCATCCCTCCGCCACGCTCACCCGTCCGGGCAAGTCCGTCCGTCGTCCGTGTTTTGCCGCAGATGACAACCGGCTGATCCTGCCGGCCTTTGCAACTGCGCGCGGCGGCCTCGATCTGCGCCACAAGGCCTTTGCCGGCCTGTTCGACCGCGCGGCGCTCACCGTCCACATGCTGGGGCCGGACCGCGTCTATGCGCTGCCCTTTGCAGCGCTTGCACGATGATGCATGACGATGAAGTCCCCATCGACGAAGCGCTTGCAAAGAGGTTGATCGAAACGCAGTTCCCGCGTTTTCGCGGTCTGCCCGTTGAGGCGCTCACCGGGGCCGGTACCGACAACGTGATCTTTCGCATCGGGGACAGGGCGGCCGCTCGGTTTCGCAGGCGGGCAATGGACCCCGCGAAATGTTCTGCTCTGCTTTTGGCCGAAGCCGAGGCGATGAGTGAGCTCGCCGAAAACTGCTCCGTCCCGTCACCGCGACCGCTCGGTCTTGGCCGTCCCGGTCTGAGCTATCCGCTGCCATTTTCGGTGCAGACATGGATTGCGGGGGATGTCGCGACGCCTGACGGACTTGCCGCATCGGATGAATTCGCGCGGGATATCGCGCGTTTGATCGCCGGTTTCCGCCGGGCGGATACCCGCGGCAGGCCTTTCGGCGGGAAAGGCAGGGGCGGACGACTTGCCGACCATGATGACTGGATGGCTGTCTGTTTCGAAAAGAGCGACGGCCTGCTTGATGTCGCACGCCTGAGGGCCCTTTGGGACCGGTTTCGGCTCTTGCCGCCGGCCGCCACGCTGGTCATGAACCACAAGGATCTTATACCGGGCAATCTTCTGGTCGGGGACGGCCGGCTTTTCGGGGTGCTCGACGGCGGCGGGTTTGGTCCTGCCGATCCCGCGCTCGATCTCGTGGCAGGCTGGCATATGCTTGATCGTGAACGGCGGATGCTGTTGCGCCGCCATCTGGGATGCGACGATGCCGAATGGCAGCGCGGGGCGGCCTGGGCATTCCAGCAGGCGATGGGGCTTGTCTGGTACTACCGCCGCACCGCGCCGGCCATGGCGATGCTTGGCGAAAGCACGCTCGGGCGGCTGCTCGAGGATCTCAGTTCTTCCTGAAAATGACGCTGGCGAACCAGCCGGAAAACAGCGCAATGAACACCGCGCCGAGGCCGTAGAACAGCGGATACTCGTGGGCGGCGGTGGTGAGCTGCGCCTCGAGCCCGGTCTTGACCACATTGAGCGGCAGGTTCTGTGTTGATATCTGGCGTCCTTCCTTGAACAGGTAAGCCTGCACGGTGTGGGTGCCTTCGGGAATGTTCACCGGCAGCCTCAGGCTCGCGCGAAACAGGCTGTTGGAGACGAATTTCACGCCGTCATCCTCGGTATCGTAAAGCCCGTCGGCCGCGTTCAGCCGGAGCATCGCCTGGCGGAAGGTCGCGACATCGCTGGCATCGCCGAAATAGCCGACCGGCGATATTCGCAGATGCGTGACGCCGATGCCGCCCGAATTCAGTTCCTGCGGCGAGGTGACGTCTTCCAGCGGGCGCGTGCTGGAGATCGAATAGGAGCGCGGTACATGCTCGAAAGAAATGGTCTGGCGGTTGATCCAGATGCCGAAGACCCGCTCCTTGCGGCGCACGTCGGCCTCCGCCTTCGGGCCTTCGAGGATCACGACGATGTCATAACCGCCCTTTGACAGAAGGATCGGATCGGCATCGTTGATCGCGCCGAACACGGTGAGGTCGGCGCCGGAAAAGTCCGAGGTGATGGCGATCTCGTTGGTCGATGTGCCGATCTCCAGCGTTTCCTGCTGGATGACGGGCGCCTGTTCCTGCGCGGCGGAAAGGGCGGGCGCAAGAACGAGGGCGAAGAGGGTCAGCAGCTTTCTCATCATTCCGGCGCTCCCTCGAAGACGACGGAGAACAGGTCGGTCGGCGTTGCGACCAGACCGAAGGCAAGGCGCACGCCGACGGCCAGGATGAGCAGCGCGAGCAGCGCTCGCAACTGTTCGCCCTTCAGCTTCTGGCCGACGCGGACGCCGTATTGCGCGCCGATGACGCTCGAGAGCATCAGGATCGTCGCGAGCACGATATCGACCGCATAATTGGTCACGGCCTGAACCACGGTTGTGTAGGCGGAGACGAAGATGATCTGGAACAGTGACGTGCCGACGACGATATTGGTCGGGATGCGCAGGAGATAGATCATCGCCGGCACCATGATGAAGCCGCCGCCGATGCCGAGTGAGGAGGTCAGGACGCCGATCGTGCCGCCGAGCAGGAACACCGGAATGACGCTCAGATAGAGCTTCGACTTCTTGAAGCGCATCTTGAAAGGCAGGCGGTGGACCCAGTTGTGCTGGCCGGGCTTGCGGAAGGAAACCGGCTTCTGGCTGGCGCTGCGGCGGATCGCCCTGATGCTTTCCACCAGCATCAGCCCGCCGATCGAGCTCAACAGCACGACATAGAGGATCGAGATCACCAGATCGAGTTGGCCGAGGTCGCGCAGAAGCGAAAACAGCCATACGCCGATCGTCGCGCCCACGAGACCGCCGGTCAGAAGCACCGTCCCGAGCTTCATGTCGAGCGTGCCGCGCCTGAAATGGGTGAGTGTGCCCGAGACCGAAGAAGCGACCACCTGGCTCGCTCCGGTGGCAACGGCGACGACCGGGGGAATATGGTAGAAGATCAGGAGCGGCGTGATCAGGAAACCGCCGCCGACGCCGAACATGCCAGAGAGGAAACCGACTGCCGCGCCCATGCCGAGAATGACGAAGATATTCACCGAAAGTTCGGCAATCGGCAGGTAAATCGACACGCGTTTCCCCAATAGCGGAAGGGCCGGACGGGTCTCGTCCAGCCTGTTTAAGGTCCGGTTTCTTTCTGCGACTTGATGTCGCTTGTGTCAATTCAAACGGTTGCGATCCGCTTATTCTTCTCAGACGCTGTTGCTGTTGAGCAATGTCTCCACCAGAGCGGGCGTGATCGCGCCGTTTGGCTCAAGGCCGTTTTTCGTCTGGAAGGCCTTGATCGCGGAATCGGTCTTTGCGCCGAGAAGTCCGTCTTCGGGACCGGCGTCATATCCGCGTTCATTGAGGATCGACTGGATGTCGCGGATGATCGCCTGCTTGTCGGGCGCGCTTGCGATCTTTTCCTGCGGCAGCCATTCGGGCGGCGCGGTCACTGTATTGGCGGCCGGGAGAGGCTCCCTGGCTTCCCAGTCCGCTGCGAGCTTCCGGCCGCGGTTGAGATCGGCGTCGGACAGGGCCTCGGCCACTTCGTTGCGCCGTTTGGCGGCTTCCTCGTCGCCGCCGGCCGCGGCGATCGCAAACCATTTGTAGGACTGGGCGAGATCGGCATCGACGCCGGCGCCGCGCGCATGCAGGATGGCGAGATTGAACTGGCTGTCGGCGACGCCGTGCTCGGCGGCTTCCCTGAACCATTTCGCGGCTTCGGCGAAGTCGGGTTTGCCGCTGCCGGCGCCGTTTGCGAGCATGACGGCGAGGTTGTGCATGGCGCTGACATTGCCGGCCCGGGCGGCCGAGCGGTAGAGCGTGATCGCCTTCGCTGCATCCTGGTCGACGCCGATGCCCTTTTCATAGAGGCTGCCGAGCTGGAAGGCGGCAGGCGCGGAACCGCGTTCGGCGGCTTCGTCGAACCAGGCGGCCGCTTCGGCCGGATCGCGCTTGAGACCAAGGCCTTCCTGGTAGCGCATGCCGATCTCGTAAAGCGCGTCCGGATTGCCGTTCCGCGCCGCATCGGCGAGTGCGACCGGCTTTATGGTTTTGGGAACGGTAATGTCGAGCGGTGCTGGTTCCTTCGGTCGCTGCGCGGTCAGCGCCTCGCTCTTTCCGCTTGCCTCGGGCGGCGGCGAATTGCTGACGGCAGCGGCCGGCGTCTTCCGTGTTGCTGCCTGCGGGTCTTTGCGGACCGGCGTCGAGGGCACGGACGACGCCTCGCGTGCGGCCGACGGCGCGGCCAGCATGTCGAGCACATCCTCGGTGGTGACCGACGCGGTTTCGACCGGTGCTTCCATTTCGCGCGGCCTGGCAGCCGGCGGGGCGGCGGCAACGGGCGGCTCGGCGGGCGCCCCCCGCGGCGCCGACCCGGAATTGCCGGCCGTCGCGGCGACGGGTGCATCCGGCTTGATGCTGCCGGTCACGAGCGTGTTGTCGGCCTCGATCATGCGGAAGGCGTCGGCGGCGGGTGCGGCGGCAATCTCGCGGGCCTCGGCGGCAAAGTTGGTCTTGACCGCGCCGCGCTCGGGCGCGCGCAGGGAGGGGGCGGCCGCGACGTTGCGGGTTGCCGGGGTCTGCGGAATCGCCTGGTCTGCCGGCGTGCGCGCAGGCGCGGCAAGGCTCGGCGGGTTGTTCTCGAAGGTCTTGACCGCCTCCATGATGGTTTCCCGATCGCGCCCGAAATCGGTGAGGAAGGGGTAGGCGACGATGGCCAGCAGAATGGCGCCGGCGGCAAGGTAGACGGGCCTGCGCGAGAAGCCGTCGCCGGCGGCCCTGTCGCCATTGTCGCCATTGCCGCCATCGCCGTCCTTCGCGTGCCTGCCTCCCTTGGTCGTAACCGAGGGCGTCATGTCCTCGGCGTTGGCGAGCGCCGAACGGGCGGCACGGCGCGCCGCGGCAATCAGGTCGCCCTGCGGGCCGATGGCGGATAAGCGCTGGTTGCGCGGGCCTGCGGGCTTGCCGGGATCGCGCTTCTTGTATTCGGTCCTGGCCACGGGCCGGTCATGGACCGGCAGCACCGGGCCTTCGGACTTCTGTCCGGCGCGCACGCGCGAGAGGATATCGAGCACATCGTTGCTGGCCGTGTCGTCGGTCCTGACCTCGGGGGCAGGGGCGGGCCTTGCTGCCGGCGCTGCAAACCGGGTCTCGAAGCGTGGCGGTTGCCGCTCTTCCCGGAGTGACTCCTCAGCATCGCGCTTCGCTTCCGGTGCGGCGGTCGCCGCTGTCGCGACGAAAGGGCCGGGCTCCGCGCGCCTCCGCTCACCGGTCGGCGCCTTGTCGTCATCATCGACGTTCAGCGTGTCGAGCCTGCCCGCGATCGTCTTCAGCGTTTCGTGCAAGGACGCGGCGCCCTCGCTGTCGCGGCCGGCCTTATGGAGGTTTCTCATGTCGGCGGCCAGCGCCTTGATGACGGCGATATGTTCGTCGGCCTCGCCCTTGCGGCGGGCTTCGAACGTCTTCAGCGCCTCCTCGGCGGCATGTTGCGCCGCCTCGATGAGATAATCGTCATTGCTGGCCGTCAGGCTCTCGATGCGCGCGCCGATGCGGTCCTCAAGCTCGGCCAGCGGCAGTTTCGGATCCGGCCGGCTGACGAGCGTGGTCAGTTCGGCGATCTGGCGTTCGAGTTTGGAAAGCGCGGGCGCGCCGGTGTCGCGCCGGCTTTCGTCGAAACGGCTGGCAAGGGCGGAGAGCTGGGCGCTGAGCCGGTCCTCCGCGCCGTCGTTTTCAAGCGCGGCGATCCGGCGCGTGAGGCGCTCCTCGGTGCCGGAGAGGTCGAGCGCGTCGATGCGGGCGGCAAGGCGCCTTTCGAATGCTTCCGTGTCCAGGGATGCCGTCTTGCCGGCGGGCTCGCTTGCGCGCGCCGGCATGGCGGCAATCTGGGAGGAGAGCCTGCGCTCGGCGCCAGCGAGATCGATGCGGGAAATGTTGTCGTTGATCTTCGCCACGGCCTGATCGAGGGCCGCCGGCTCGATGCCGCGCCGGCCGTTTTCGATGAGGCCGGCAAGCCGTCTGATCTCGTCGCGAAGCGCTGCCCGGTCATCATCGCCCGTGGCGGAAAGGCTCAGCGAATCCAGTTTGGCGGCAAGGCGGCGCTCGCTGCCCTGAACGTCGATGCGTCCGATCCGCTCGTTGATGCGGCTGACGACGTCTTCGAGCGCGCGCGGCTCCAGCGCGCTGTCGGCGACGAGGCCTGCCAGCCGGTCCAGATGTGTCTTCAGTTCACGCCGGTCGTCCTCTCCGAAGCCGGCGGACGCGGTGGCTTCGATCTTCTCGGAAAGCCTGCGCTCCGCGCCGTCCATGTCGATCCCGCCGATCTTGTCGGAGAGCTCGGCAACGGCCTTGCCGAGGGCGTGGCGGTCCACTCCCGGGCCGATCCGTTCCACGGCGGCGGCGAGCTTCTCGATGCGCGCCTCGAGCTTCAGATGTCCGTCATCGCCGCGATGGCCTTCGAAACGACGGGCCATGCCGTCGAGGTTTTCCAGAAGCGTTGCCTGTTTGGCGCCCTGGTCGCGCATCTGCCAGTCGACGGCGGTAACCGCGCTCGCAAGTTCGGACAGTCGCCCCTCGAGCCGTTCGATTGCGGCATCGCGGACGGGTTCGGCCTGCCGGCGTCCGAGGTTTTCGAGGTTGCGGTTGATGTCGTCGATCCGCCGTTCGATTGCGCCGATCTGCCCGTCGAGCTTCTTGCCGACGGCGGGAAAGCGGGTGCACAGCATCTCCATAGCCTGGGCCAGCGACGACAGGCGGTGCTCGATATCCTCGAGGCTGCGGGCGCTGTCATCGTCGTCGGCCTGGCGGCGGAGGTCATCAATGCCGCGCGCAAGGGCTGCCAGTTCGGCATCGAGCCGGCCGGCATCGAAGGGGGCAAGCTGGCGTTCGATGTTTTCGAACCGGTTCTCCAGCCGGGTGATGCTCTTGGCGTCGGCAAGGCCGCGCAGAAGCGATTGCAGATGGTCGAACTCGGCCATCAGCCGGCTGTCGTCGTCAGCCGCCGCATTGGCAACCAGCCAGTCCACGGCCTCGGAAATGCGGATCAACTCACCGCGGGTTTCCTCGTCGAGATCGCGCGTATCGGTCTGCCGGTCGAGATGGCTGAGCATGGTGTGCAGCCCGGTAAGCTCGTCGCGCAGGCTTGCGGAGAAGTCCTCGCGCACGCTGGCGCGCAAGTCTTTCAGCGTGCGGCCGATCTCGCGCAGTTCGGCATCGACGCGGGCGGAGCCGGGGTTGGGCATGGCTGAGCGCTCGCGCGGGAACCGCTCCTGTTGGGGGTCTGGAAAGCGGCGCGGGGTGGGACGCTGCGGCGAGGGGCGCGCGTCCATCAGATCGCTGAGGCGCGACTCGAGCCCTTCGATCGTGCGGTTGAGCGCATCGAGGGAGGGCCTGCCGCCCGTTGCGTCCTGGGTCATCCGCGTTTGCGCCATGGTTTTCGCCCGCTCCGGTTGGCGGTTCCTGCGGCGCATCAAGCAAGCTGTCCCCTTCACGCACGCAAGACCGCATCAAAGGTCTTGGCGTCTAGCTTTCGCCGAACATGGTAAAGAAGTTGTTAATTCCTCGGGCAAACCCGGCGTTGGGGCGCCGAAAATCCCGTTCGGCAGGCACTTCAGCGGGTGGTGATCAGCGTGGCGCCGAGGATCGGGCCGGGATTGCCCGCCCTGTCGGTCGATTGCAGGAGAATGGCGCAGCCATCGCTCTCGCGCGCGTCGAGAACGCGGGCGGGGAGGGTGATCCTGGTCGGCGAACCGTGCCACATGCCCACCGTTTGCACATCGGTGACGATGTTGCGGTAGGTGATCGTCTTGCCCTTGTTCTCGCCTTCCTTGATGGCGACCTCTTCCTCGCCCTTGAGATAGACGACGAGGACGTCCGCCTTGCCGGAGCCCGCGCCGATATCGATCAGCACCTCGTCGCCGTGCATTTGCGTGGAAACCGGCACGTTGAGGCCGTCTCCTTTGGCGGCAAGCGTTTCGAGGCTGTCGTTGAGGTCGGCCCTGCTGGTGCCGATCATCTGCTCGCGGCCGTTGAGGATCGCCTGCGGGGTGTAGACCCCGCTGCGGCCCATGGCTTCGCCATAGGCATATTGCCGTTCGGTGTTTTGACGGCTGCTCATCGTGTCCGTCCAGCCGAGATAGTTCCAGTAATCGACGTGAAAGCTCAGGACGATGATGTCCCCTTGACCGGCGATCTCGGCTGCTGCCTTGTCGGCCGGCGGGCAGGACGAGCAACCCTGCGAGGTGAACAGCTCGAGAACGCCGAGCGGGTTCTGGATCTTGCCTGCCTCGGCCGTGGAGACGGCGAAAGCCGCAATAAAGGCGGCCGATATGATCGTCTGCTTCAGCACGGCAGGAACCTTCACCGGTTAAAGGGATAGCGCGGCCATTATCAGCCGGCGCTTGTCAAGCATGGCGTCAATCTAGCCTCATCGCCCTTCAACCGAAAGTCACGATGGGGTGAAAAAACATGTAATCAAAAGATGACGGTCTTTCCCGTCCAGAGAGCCGCTGCAATCGGTACCAGCGCCAGGAGCGCGAACAAACCGTCGCGGCTCAGCATCGCATAGGCAATCAGCATGACAGCAAGCCCGAGAAAGGCCGAAGCGAAGGGGACGAGTTCGAGAACCGGCATGAACGCGCCGGCCAGAACGCAGGCCAGCGGCAGGATGAGGGCGAGCGGATCTCGGAAGAGAAAGGCAAGCCGCCGGCGCGAATGCCGATCGATGAAACGGGTCGCAGGCAGCATCTTCTCCATCGCCCTGGCAGCCTTGCCGCTTTCGATCGAACGGCGGCGGATGACGCCGGGAAGCCAGATGCTTTTCCGCCCGATCAGACGTTGGCCGGCGATCAGCACGATCATGATGCCGAAGAGTGATGAAAGCCCCGGCACGCCTCCCAGCGGCGACATCACCAGCAGAGACGGCAGGATCAGGAGCGGCACGAAGGAGGCCGATCCGAAAGTGGTGAGCATGTCGTCAACGGAAACCCGCTCGCCGTCGGAATGGTCGAGCGCCTCGCGGGTGATCCCGGTCAGCGCGTTTTGGTCGTCGTCCTGGTTGCTGCTCACGCTTTGCTCCGCTCAATGTGTCCCTTGGCGGCAAAACGCGAAGGCGCGCGCATCGTTCCGGTTTCAAGTGTGAAGGATTTGCAACCCGGTCTGGCGGCTTCAGACGGTGGCGCGGCGCCAGGCTTGCGTCTCGCTCGTCACCGGCGTCTTGTCCGCGGCGGCCTTTTGCATCGTCGCGGCAAGATAACAATCCTGCGCGGCTTCGGCGAAGCTATAGGATGAAATGCCCCTTTCGACGAAACTCCGCATGTTCTGCAGGCAGGTCGCGACCGCGATCTCATCATCCGTCAGGTGCGGACCGGGGAAGGGGTTTTCGTAGACATAGCGTCCGCCCGCCATGATGCCGTGATGGTGATAGCCCTCGAAATTGGTGAAATGTCCCTTGTCCATGCGGGCAAGTTCCACAGACATCGGCGTGCGCTCGTCGATCAGATAGGTTGCACGCTCCGGCGTGATCTCGCCGCGTTCGCCGCGCACGGTAATGCGCGGCGCGCGGATGCGGCTTCTGTGCTGGCTCTCGGCAAAGTCGTAGATGCCGATCCTGTCGCCGAAATCGAAGGTGGCGATGGTCTGGTCGGCCTCGATGATCTCGAGGCGTTCCGGCTGGTCGTAGCGGCCCGGCCCCTTGACCACGGGCAGCGAAAAACTGCTGGCGGTGACAGTCGCGTTTTCAAAGCCGATGCCGAGCAGTTTCCGCATGACGGATATGCCGTGATAAGTCTGCATGATCGAGACATGGGCGTAGCCGGGCGTTCCGATCAGCCCGTCTGTGATCAGGCGCCGCATTGCCGAAATGACCGGGTGGAGGAAATACTGCTCGGCCACCTCGATCCTCGCGCCCGCCTCGACCAGTGCGTGGAGCGCGCGCAATCCCTCGTGATCGGGGGCGACCGGGGTTTCGGCGAGGACGGGAAGATCGCGCGCGGCAAATTCCGAGATACGTTCGACGATCTCGTCCTTTCGCACTGACACGACAGCGAATTCGGGCCGTGTCGCCGCCAGAAGCGCGTCGACAGAAGCAAATACCGCGACGTTCCAACGCTCCGCCAGCGCCCTGCGTTCGGTCTCCGGCCGACCTGAGACGATGCCGACGGCGCGGAAATGGTCGGGAAAAGCTCCGGCGATCTTGAGAAAGAAAGACGCCCGCCATCCCGAACCGATGACTGCGAAGGGTATGGGTGACATGCTCGATGATTCCGTGCTTTTGAGGCTGCCTATTACTAGAACTCAAGGAAGGTTGAGACAACCGAAGTCGGAATGACTATTTTAGCTTCTCACCATTATCCTTGTTGTGTTTACTATTCAAAGTTGCAGTTCTGTTGCCGACCTAGCGCCGTGGAGGCGAGATGGATTTGAAGTTCCCGATGGAATTTCTTGTGTTCGGGACGCCGGTCTCGCTTCAGGCCAAGCGGCCAGCGACGCGTGACGCTTGGAAAGCGCTTGTTCGCGAGGCGAGTAAGGCAGCTCTTCCTGAGAACCATTTCGCAAGCGATGCGTCGGTCGCCGTGACGCTGCTTTATTTTCCGAGCGAGCCTATGCAGGGAGACATCGACAACATCGTCAAACCGATCCTTGATGCGTTCTGCCAGTACATTTACTTGGACGACAGACAAGTGGAACGGCTGGTCGTGCAGAAATTCGAGCCCGAACGCACCGTGACCTTTGTTGCTCCAACGCAACGTCTGACGGAGGCTCTGGTCGCTGAAAGACCCGTGTTGTATATTCGTATTTCAGACACCCCGCTGGAGGATGCAGCTCGATGACCATGCTGATTGAAACGGAAATCATCGAAAATGTCGCAGCCGGTCTTCGCGCGGAAGGGTTCTCGGTTGTGATAGGGCCTGTCAGTCCAATCATACCAACTGATCTCAGTCTATTGCGGCCCGACATGGCGGCTTTTAGAGCGGACACGAAACTTATCGTAGAAGTTGTTTCTCGTTCATCAGAAAAGAAACACAAGCTCGAGCAGTTGACGACGGTGCTAGCAACACACTCCGATTGGAGCCTGCGTGTCGTCTCATTTGATGGTGAGCCGACAGCCGCTTTGCCTCTGCTGACACCTGAAAAGGCGAGAATTTTCCTCGAAGAGGCAAGGCATCTGTCAGGTGATCACCCACAGGCCGCATTCCTTCTCGCTTGGGCCAGCCTGGAGGCTCTGGCGAGGGTGACGAAATCCGATCAGTTTGCGAAGCCGCAAACGCCGGGACGTATTGTTGAGGTGCTCGCTCAGGAGGGGTACTTCACACCGGCCGAAGCGGATCTCCTGAGAGAACTTTCCAAACGACGGAACAGGCTCATTCATGGTGACCTGGATTCTAAGCTAACCGCTGAAGATGTTCAGCGCTTTTTGACTATCATCGAAGCCGGATTGCTCGGCGAGGCGGCCTGACCTTTTTTCAGGCGCCGGGTTTCAAGACCACAAAAAAACCGGGCAGCTTGCGCCGCCCGGCTTCAAATCTCACATCAATGGCTGTGGCCTTCTCAGGCGGCCAGATCGCGCAGCACCGTCTGCAGGATGCCGCCATTGTTGACGTAGGTGAGTTCGTCGAGCGTATCGATGCGGCAGAGGATCGGAACCTCCTTCACCGTGCCGTCGGCAAAGGTGACTTTGGCGATCTTCTTCTCGCGCGGCTTGATGTCGGCAAGACCTTCGATCGAAACGGTCTCGTCGCCCTTCAGGCCCAGGTTTTCCCATGTCGCGCCGTCTTCGAAGGTGAACGGGATGACGCCCATGCCGACGAGGTTGGAGCGGTGGATACGCTCGTAGCTCTCGGCAATCACGGCGCGCACGCCGAGAAGGTTGGTGCCCTTGGCCGCCCAGTCACGCGAGGAGCCGTTGCCATATTCGCCGCCGGCGAAGATGACGAGCGGAACGCCTTCCTTCTTGTATTCCATGGCCGCGTCGAAGATCGACATCTCTTCCTTGGACGGATAGTGGATGGTGTAGCCGCCTTCCTTGCCGTTCGGGCCGAGCATGTGGTTGCGGATGCGGATATTGGCGAAGGTGCCGCGCATCATCACTTCATGATTGCCGCGCCGCGTGCCGTACTGGTTGAAGTCGGCAACCGCCACATCGTGGCCCATCAGATATTCGCCGGCAGGCGATTGCGCCTTGATCGAACCGGCCGGGGAGATGTGGTCGGTGGTGATCTTGTCGCCGAACAGGCCGAGAATGCGGGCATCCTTGATATCGGAAACGGCCGTTGGCGTCTTACCCATGCCAACGAAGTAGGGCGGGTTCTGGACATAGGTCGAGTCGTCGTCCCAGGCATAGGTCTGACCATCCGGGATCTGTACCGCCTGCCAGTTCTCGTCGCCCTTGAAGACGTCGGCATATTTGGTCTCGTAGAGTTCGCGGGTGACGTATTTCTCGATCGTCTCCTGCACCTCCTTCGAGGACGGCCAGATGTCCTTGAGGTAGACCGGGTTGCCGTCCTTGTCCTCGCCGAGCGGCTCGGTGGTCAGGTCCTTCCTCACCGTGCCGGCCAGCGCATGGGCGACAACCAGCGGCGGGGAGGCCAGATAGTTGGCCTGAACGTCCGGCGAGATGCGGCCTTCGAAGTTGCGGTTGCCGGACAGAACGCCGGCGGCAATCAGGCCCTTGTCGTTGATGGTCTTCGAGACCGGGGCCGGCAGCGGACCGGAATTGCCGATGCAGGTGGTGCAGCCGAAGCCGACAAGGTTGAAGCCGAGCGCGTCGAGGTCATCCTGCAGACCGGCCTTTTCCAGGTATTCGGCGACAACCTGCGATCCGGGCGCGAGCGAGGTCTTCACCCAGGGTTTTGTCTTCAGCCCCTTGGCAACGGCGTTGCGGGCAAGCAGCCCGGCGGCGATCAGCACCGAGGGGTTGGAGGTGTTGGTGCAGGATGTGATCGCGGCGATCGCGACATCGCCATGGCCGAGATCGTAATCGGTGCCTTCCACGGCATAGCGCTTGTCGATCTCGCCCTTGTCCTTCTTGTACATGTCGACCATGGCTTCGGAAAAGCCGGAAGCGATGTTTTCGAGCGCGATGCGGCCTTCCGGGCGCTTCGGGCCGGCCATGGACGGAACGACGTCGCCGAGGTCGAGTTCCAGCGTGTCTGTGAAGACCGGATCCTCGCCGCCCGATTCGCGGTACATGCCCTGCGCCTTGGTGTAGGCATCGACCAGCGCGATGCGCTCCCTGGTGCGGCCAGACATATCGAGGTAGCGGAGCGTTTCGAAGTCAACCGGGAAGAAGCCGCAGGTCGCGCCGTATTCCGGGCCCATATTGCCGATGGTTGCGCGGTCGGCGAGCGTCATCGAATCAAGGCCGGCGCCGTAGAACTCGACGAACTTGGAGACGACGCCCTTCTTGCGCAGCATCTGCACGACGGTCAGCACGAGGTCGGTCGCGGTCACGCCTTCCTTGAGCTCGCCCGTCAGCTTGAAGCCGATGACTTCCGGCAGCAACATCGAGACCGGCTGGCCGAGCATCGCGGCTTCCGCCTCGATGCCGCCGACGCCCCAGCCGAGAACGCCAAGTCCGTTGATCATGGTGGTGTGGCTGTCGGTGCCGACGCAGGTGTCGGGATAGGCGATCTCGGCACCATCCTCTTCCTTGGTCCAGACGGTCTGGCCGAGATATTCGAGGTTCACCTGGTGACAGATGCCGGTGCCGGGGGGAACAACGCGGAAATTCTTGAACGCCTGCTGGCCCCACTTCAGGAAGCGGTAGCGCTCGCCGTTGCGCTTGTATTCATATTCGACATTGTGGGCGAAAGCCTGCGGCGTGCCGAATTCGTCGACGATGACGGAGTGGTCGATGACGAGGTCGACGGGCACCAGCGGATTGATCTTTTCCGGATCGCCGCCGAGATTGACGATGCCGTCGCGCATGGCGGCGAGATCGACGACGGCGGGAACGCCGGTGAAGTCCTGCATCAGCACGCGGGCCGGGCGGTAGGCGATCTCGGCGCCGGCCGTGCCCTTGTCGTTAAGCCACTTGGCGACAGCAAGAATGTCGTCTTTGGTGACCGAGCGGCCGTCTTCGTTGCGCAGAAGATTTTCGAGAAGCACCTTCATGGAGAAGGGAAGCTTCGAGACGCCTTCGAGCCCGTTCGCTTCAGCCTTCGGCAGGCTGTAGTAGACATACTCTTTTCCGTCCACATCGAGTGTGGAACGACATTCAAAACTGTCCAGTGATTTAGCCACGGATAAAACCCCGCTCATTCTGATTGGCCTAGACCAGCCGTGCGAACGCCCATGTACTTACGACATCAGGATGCGGGTACGACCATTTCCGCTGTCCGCACGTGGGACAAATGCCCAGGTTCGGCGCAAGGAT
>NZ_CFHTCS010000003.1:0-47471 GCF_984369615.1 Martelella sp.
AGCTTGCCTCGACGATCCGCGCTTCCTGTCCGGCTGCCGCGACGGCCGCAGCAAGCGCCTTGTCCGACCCCGAGGCATTGACGGCGACATCGAAAGGGCCTGCGTGATCGCCTGACGAGAAGGCTAGGCCAAGCTTTTCTGCAAGCGCGGCCCGTTTCCCGTTGGGATCGATCAGCGTCGTCTCGGTCGCCGGAATGGACGAAGCCAGGAACGCCACCAGCGAGCCGACGGTGCCGGCTCCATAAACGGCAACGATATCGCCCGGCTGGATGCCGGCGTCCCAGACGATGTTCAGCGCGGTTTCCATATTGGCTGCGAGAATCGCGCGTTCCGGCGGCAGGTCCTCGGGCAGGGCGGAAAGCATGGCGGCGGGCGCAACGAACCGGTCCTGGTGGGGATGAAGGCAGAAGACAAGCCGGCCGGAAAGATCGCCCGGGCCCTCGGCGACCCTGCCGACGGCGGAATAGCCGTATTTCACCGGAAAGGTAAAATCGCCCGCCATATTGGGGCCGCGCATGCGCTCCCGCTCGCTTTCCGGCACCTTGCCGTGAAAGACGAGGTTTTCGGTGCCCCGGCTGATCCCGGTGAAAAGCGTCTCGACAAGCGCTTCGTCCCTGCCCGGGCTTTTCAGCGTTTCGCATCGCAGGGCGGCGTGTCCGGCCTCGGGAAACCAAAGGGCCGTTGCCTCAAGACGCCGTTCTTTTTTTGACAATGACCCCTCCCTGGAGCAAGCGGTTGTCGTTCATTCGAAGACGTCAACGGCGCGTTCTTTGTTCCGGATCACGCGAATGTGCGCTTCATTTTCTGTTTTTTGTGCAACAGACTGAACCACTTGGGAAGAAAATACGTTCTTTGCATCAGACGCAACGCATTTTCCGGGTGCCCGCTGCCGCCTGTCGATTGCGGCACGGCGCCCTTGGAGGAGACAAGAATGACGCACGATCCAGGTTTCGACTTCACGACGCTTTCCCCTGAGGCCGAGGTGGAGCGGGCCGTCGCGGAACTGCGTTTCGGACGACCGGTGATCATGCGTGACGGCAACAAGCGGATCGCCGCGCTGGCGCTCGATTGCGTGGCGCCGGCTGTGTTCGACCAGTTTGCCCGCGCCATGGATGATCGCCACAGCCTGGTTCTGACGGGCGAGCGCGCCGAACGGATCGGCATAAGCGCGAAAGACGGCATTGCCGTGCCGCTTGCCGGTGTCGGCTTCGATGAGGCCTCGAGGCTTGCCTATGCGCTTTCCGGGGCAAAACCCGTCGTCTGGTCCCCGGCCGATCCTCTTTCGGCGGCCGCGCAGGAACTGGCGCGGCTGGCGCTCCTGCTGCCGGCCATGGTGACCGGCGAGATCGGGCCGGAAGACGGCCGGTTTTCCGCCTGCCAGGGCATTGGACTTGAAACCCTGAGACAAAGCGATGCCGCCCGGCAGAATTTCCAGCAGGTTGTGCGCACGCGGGTGCCGCTGAAGGACATCGGCGATGCGGACTTTGCCGTCTTCCGCGGCGGGCTGGCGCAAAAGGACCAGATCGCGATCATCGTCGGCAAACCGGATCTCGGCGCGCCGGTGCCGGTGCGCATCCATTCCTCCTGTATCACCGGCGACCTTTCCGGCTCGCTCAAATGCGACTGCGGCGACCAGCTTCGCAACGGATTGAAACAGTTGAAAGCCGCCGGCGGCGGGGTTCTGGTCTATCTCGATCAGGAAGGCCGCGGCACCGGCATCGGCGCCAAGATGCGCGCCTATGGCTATCAGCATCAGGGCCTGGACACGATCGACGCCGATGCGGAACTCGGCCTTGGAAGCGATCACCGGCGTTACGAGGCGGCCGCCTCCATGCTGCGCCTGCTCGGCATTCCCAGCGTCATCCTGCACACCAACAATCCGACCAAGATTGACGGATTGCGCGCAAACGGCATCGACGTATCGGGCCATGTCCGCGTCACCGGAACGGTCACCGCCGACAATGTCAATTATCTTCGGACCAAGACGCTGAGAGCCGGCCACACGCTGGAACTCGAAAGCCTGATTGCGGCGGAATAGGACGATATGAGCACGCTCGAACCGCCGACCTCCAGGAGAGGGCATCTGCGCGATTTCCGGCTGGCGGAAGGGCAGGCGCCCTCCTGGTACAGACAAAGCCTGCTGAAGAACGCGCTCGCCGCGCTGGCGCCGGTCTACTTCGTTGCGCTTGCGGCCTATGTCGGGTTTGCCGCGTGGCTTGAGACCGGGGCCGCGAGCGTGGTCGTTGCATCCCTGGCGCTTCTTGCGATGTTCGCCCTTGTGATCCGGGCATTGCCCGGCCATGGACACCTTCGTTTCGGTCCTGCCAACATCATCACCGCGATCCGCGCGGCCATGGTCAGCTTCTTCGGATCTGCCGTCCTTTTCGGCGCGGGCGCGTCGGACCCCGTGGCCCTTGTCGCGATCGTCGCCATCGCGCTCGCCATGGACGGGGTCGACGGGTATTTCGCCCGACGCACCGGGCTGATCTCCCCGCTTGGAACGCGCTTCGACATGGAGGTGGACGCCTTCCTGATCCTGCTTCTGAGCCTTGCCGCCCTTCTCATCGGCAAGGCCGGCTGGTGGGTGCTGCTGATCGGATTGATGCGGTACGGCTTCGTGCTCGGGCAGGCCTTCCTGCCTTTCCTCAACGCGCCGCTCCCGCCATCCTTCCGGCGCAAGCTGATCTGCGTGGTGCAGGTGGCGGCGCTTTGCGTCATCCTGCTGCCCATTGTCGCGCCGCCGGCCTCAACGGTGGTTGCGGCGATCGCTCTCGGGCTGATCGTCTATTCCTTCGGCGTGGATGTCATCGATCTGGCCCGCCGGCGTCATCTCTCTCCATGAGCGCGGCGGTGCCGGAGCGTGACCGCCAGCAGGACCAATCCCTGCGGGGCAACGCCGAAAAGCGAGATGAGGCCGTAGAGAAGGCTGGCCGAAAGCCCCTCGGCGCTTGTCAGCCCGAACAGCGGCCAGAGGGCGGCCGCCGCCGCCTCCCGCGTGCCCCAGCCGCCGGCGCCCGCCGGAATCAGCATCGTCATCAGGCAAAGCGGGATGACCGTGACGGCGGCAACCGGCGGAAGGGGCGCGCCGGTAGCATCAGCCGCGATCATGAAGACGGCGATATAGGACAGAACCGTCAGCATGCTGAGGCCGAACTGGATGCCGGCCGCGCCGCGCTGCCAGAAGACGGCGGCAAGGTCGGGTTTGAGCGTTTGAAACCGTGCCAGAAGCCTGCTGCGGGCGATGACGAGGCCGAGACCGACGGCAAGCGTCAGAAAGCCCGCGCAGATGAGAACGAGCCTGTAGAAGCCGGGCGGCAGGCTCTCCGAAAGAAGCAGCGGCCAGGCGAACAGGCCGGCGCCGGCGACAAGGAAAAAGGCGAGCTGTCCCGAAAGCCGCTCGAGCACGATCGCCGCGGCCGGCCGTTTCCAGCCCTCCTCAGTGCGCGAACGATAGGCGCGCACCGCATCGCCGGCCATGCCGCCCGGCAGAACCTGATTGACGAAACTGGCGATATAATACTCGCCGATGGCAAGGGGCACGGAAATAGGGTGGCCGAGCCTTGCGGCCGTAAACCGCCAGCGCAACGCCGAAAGGACGACCTGCAACTGCACGATGACGAGAGCGGCCGCGAGCGGGGCGGCGGTGACATTCTCGAAGGCCGCCGCGACGTCGGCGGGGTCGACAGCGACCACCAGCCCGGCGATGATCGCCAGACAGAAGATCACAGCAAGGACGCCATATGCGGACAACAGCCGCTCCTTTCGATTGCACGCGGTTTCCGGACGAGCGGAAGGTGGAGTCATGATGGCTGAGCAACCGGCTTGCAAGCAGAACCTTTCCGCGCGGACGATCGGCGCGGCGTTCGTCTTTTCGCTCATCGCCCTTTTCGTGCTCAACCTGCCGGATCATCCGCACGCCTTTTCGCCTCGGGCCTTCCTGCATCTGCCGGTGGAGATCCCGTTCCTTGCGCTGGCGTTGGTACTTTTGCCGCGCCGCATCGCGCTCTTTCTTGCCGCTCTTTGCACTGTCCTGCTTGGGCTCGTGCTGTTCCTGCGCCTTGGCGATATCGGCGTGCAGTCAGCCTTTCAGCGTCGCTTCAACCCCTATCTCGACGTCAGGATCTTTGCCGATGGCTGGAACGTGTTCTCCGGCGCGGTCGGCCCTCTCGCCGCGTCACTGGCGGTTGTCGGCGCGGTGGCCGCCTTCCTTGCCGTGCTGGCAGTGTTCTTCCTTTCCGCCCGCGCGCTGGCGCGTCTTTCCGGCAAGGCGGCGCGCGCCATGGCTTTTGCCTTTGCCGGCGTTCTCGCCGCGGGGCTCGCGTTGTGGGGCGCGGGTGCGGCGACCGGAACGCGGTCCTATGCCGATGCGGGCGGCTCCGCCTATGTCGTTGCGCGCGTCGAGGCGGTCGCAACGGCGATGCGCGACATGCGGGACTTCGACCGGATGCTTTCCGAAAACGACGGCCTGGCGGACAGCGAGACGCTCTTCCGGGCGGTCGAGGGCCGCGATATCGTGCTCGTCTTCATCGAATCCTACGGCCGAAGCGCGGTCGAAGACCCGCGCTATGCGCCGCTGATCGGCCCGCGTCTCGAGGCGGTCGAGGAGGAACTGAGCGAGGCCGGTTTTGCCGTGGCCAGCGGCTGGAGCGTGTCGCCGACCATGGGCGGGCTCAGCTGGCTTGCCCACGGCACGTTCCTTTCGGGGCTCTGGGTCGACAACCAGGCCCGCTATGACCGGCTGATGATGAGCGAGCGCAAGAGCCTGAACCGGCTTTTCCGCGAGGCCGGCTGGCGCACCGCCGCCATCATGCCGGCCATCACCATGGACTGGCCGGAGAGCGCTTACTACGGCTATGACACGATCTTCGCCTCGGACGATCTCGGTTATCGGGGCAAGCCGTTCAACTGGGTGACCATGCCCGACCAGTATACGCTCTCGGCCTTCGACGGGTTGGTGCGCCATGTCGACGACGAGCGGCCTGTGATGGCCGAGATCGCGCTGATCTCCAGCCACGCCCCCTGGACGCCGGTGCCCGAACTGATCGACTGGGCCGATGTCGGCGATGGCAGCGTCTTCGACCGGCAGGCGACAAGCGGCGATCCGCCGGCGGTGGTCTGGTCCGACCGCGACCGGGTTCGGCGTCAATATATCCGGACCATCGATTACGCGCTGCAGACGATCGGCGATTATATCGCCCGCTTCGGCGAGGACGCGGTCTTCATCGTGCTTGGCGATCACCAGCCCGCGCCGCTCGTCACCGGGCCGGATGCCTCGCGCGCCGTGCCCGTCCACGTCATCAGTCGCGATGCAGGCCTTGTCGAACGCTTCGAGGCGGAGGGATTTTCGCCCGGCATGATCCCCGCCGCTGATGCGCCCGAACTGCCCATGGACACGATGCGGGGAAGGACGATCCGGATTTTCTCCGAGCCACCGTCAACCGATCTGCCTGCCCCGGCGGCCGTCAACGGGGCCTTTTGACAAAGGAAATCGGATCCTTGCGCGGGCATCAGCGGAAAGCCCGTCGATGCCGTGTTCAGCCGATCAGCCGCACTGCGTAAATTTCGCCTGCTGGCAGCGGCAAGAGCCGATCGGCCATTTCGCGCTTCAGCGCTTCATGGCGTTCGGTCTCCTCGGCCGTCTTGTCCTTCTTGCCGCCGAGCCGCACGAATTCCTCCAGCACATGACCGGGCTTGATGACGGCTTCGGCCAGCTTTCCGCGATAGGAAAAGCGGAACAGGTAAGGCCCCGGCGGATCGGTGATCACATCCTTGCCGCCGAGCGGGCGGAAGACGGCGAGCCGGTTTTCCGTCAGCGCCCGCGTCACCATTTCCAGCGCATCGCGTCCGCCGGGGCCGGTAAAGGCGGTGAGCACGGAGATTTCGCGGCGCTCAAGCGGGGCGTCATCGAGCAACGGAAAGGCCGCCTGCATGGCTTTGAGGCCATGGACCACGCCGCCCGGAAAACCGCCGCCGTGATAGGCCATGATATCGTTGAAGGAAAAGGTGAGGTCGCGGCCGCCTTCGCGGACCGTGAGCGTGTCATGCATCGAGAAAACCCTTCAGATTGGGAATGAACCGGTCGAGAAAACGCGTCGTCGCCGGCATGAAATGAGAGCCGTGGTGGAACATTGGGTCCAGCGAGGAGATGATCATCCGTCCGGGCGTCGAAACCGCGTCGATGTAGAAGATTGCGTGGCCCTCGCCGTCGCGCGCAAGAACTTCGGCTCCTTCCGGTGGTTCGAAAAAGCCGTGCAGGTGCCAGGTCACGTCGCGGTCGCTCATCCCCGCCATCAGCGGGTGGGCGGGATCTGCAATCGTGACCCCGAGATCCGCACCCGGCTCCAGCCACCACCACCAGTTCGTCGGCGTCCGGGTGAAGGCGACATTCGGCAGCCACAGATGCGAGAGGCTCTCGCCGAGCGCGACCACCGTGCCGCCGGCAGCCAGATGCCGGTCGATGACGGGCCGCTGCGCGATCATCCGCTGCGCCGGCGTGCGGCAGGGCACCCAGAGCGTATCATCCGGCTGCAAGGTCTCGCCAAGCGCTTCCGGGCTCGTGATCACGTCGAACAGGTCGCCATAGCGCGGGCCTTCGAGGCTGCGGATCTGGTAATAGCAGCCCGATGAGGGCAGGACGAGGCGCTTTTCCCGTTCAGGCGTGGACCGGAAACCCGGATAGTCCTCCGCATCCCCCAATCGCTTGCGAAAGCCGTTTCCGGGTCGCGTCGCCGTCGCCGGATCAATGCAATCGCCGCCATCGGCCCAGGCGATGATGCGGGCGGCAAGCGTTGCCGGCAGGTCCCATTCGCGCCCCATCGTGGCAAGATCATTGCCCGCATGGCTGAAGATGCGTCCGCCCTCGGGCCGCGCCCAGACCCAGTCGACCGGCACGGCATCCGGCCCGAGTCCGTTGACGATGACGGCGCCGTCCGGCGGCGGGTTGCATCCGCGTCCGTAAAACCCGGCCACACCCTTGTTGGTTTCGAGCTTTTTCAGGTCGGTTCCGTCAAAGATCGGATGGGCGTTGACGGCCGAGAGATCGAAATCAGGCCGTTTCGGTTCGGCAATCGGCCGATATTGCGCCATGCCATCGACCAGCGGGCGCAGCATGTGGCCATTGAAGAACCAGCGGCCGCCCCGATCGAGAAACGCGGCGAGCGCCGCCTTCAGGCCGAGCATGGCGTTCTGGTCAAGCTGGTTGCCGGTGATCAGGCCGTCATGGCTGGCCAGATGCTCCGCAGCGAGATCGAACTGATCGACGATGGTCACGACGCCTTCGGCTTCCGCGTCGCGAAAGGTTGCCGACGGCCCCTCATAGGCCGATTTGACATAAAGAACGCTCATCGGAACTCCCTTCCGGCAAAAGCCGGTATCACGGCCTTGCGGACGCCGTTTTCCGGTCCTGTCATATCCACCCAGCGCATATCGACGCCGTAAAGCCTTGCCAAAGCCTCGGGCACGATCATCTCCTCCACCGTGCCGTTCACCTCGTGCCCGCCCGGCATCATCATCAGCACGTCATCGGCGGCTGCCAGGGCGTGGTTCGGGTCGTGCGTGGTGAACAGGATCGCCTTGTCGCGCCGTTCGCGCAGCATGTTCAGAAGGTCGAGCGTCTTCGACTGGTTGCCGAGATCGAGCGCCGAGGTCGGCTCGTCGAAGACAAGCGCGGGCGAGCCGGTGGCGAGCGCCCGGGCAATCAGGATCATCTGCCGCTGGCCGCCCGACATGCGGTCATAGCGATGGCCGGCAAGATGTGTGGCGCCGACGATTTCAAGCGCGTGCTCCGCCGCTTCGACATCGTCCTTTCCCGGCTGGCCGAAAAGCCCGATCTGCGCGGCATGGCCCATGACCACGACATCGAGGCCGGAAAGCTTGGCCTGTGACGCCCCGTGCTGCGGCACGTAGCCGGCGATCTTCGGCGCGGTGCGCCGTCCTGTCCTCAGCGGCTGGAAGCCGAGCAGCGCGCGCAGAAGCGTGGTCTTGCCGCGCCCGTTCGGCCCGAGGATCGCCATGGTGCGTCCGACGGGAACCTTGAAGCTCACATCGCGGAAGATGATATTGTGACCGAAGGCGACGCTGGCATTTTCAAGTCCGATCATGGCTGGTTTGCTTTCGAGAAGTGCCGGCGCAGGAGCAGGCCGAAAACAGGCGCGCCGATCAGCGCCGTCAGCACGCCGAGCGGGATTTCCGCAGAGGTCAGCGTGCGCGCCAGCGTATCGACGAAGGTGAGATAGGCGGCCCCCAGAATGGCCGAGGCCGGGATCAGAACGCGGTGATCCTCGCCCACCAGGATGCGCGCGGCGTGCGGAATGACGAGACCGATCCAGCCGATAATGCCGGCGATTGCCACCGAGGTCGCCGTCATCAGCGCCGTGGCGATGAAGATGAACCAGCGCTCGCGGTCCGGATTGACGCCAAGCGAACGCGCCTCGGTATCTTCCAGCGCCAGAAGATTGAGCCGGTAGCGGAAGAGCCACACGGCGACGATGCCGATGGCAAGGCCAGGGAGCCCGAGCCAGAAGCGCGCCCAGGTGGCGGTCGAAAACGAGCCCATCAGCCAGTAGACGATCGCGGGCAGCGAGGTGTTGGGATCGGCGACGAACTGCACCACCGAGACAAGCGCGGAAAAAAGCGCGCCGACCACCATGCCGGAGAGGATGACGGTGACGATCTCGGTGCGCCCGTTGATGCGCGCCAGGAGGCCGACGATGACGAGGGCCGCAAGGCCGAAGATGAAGGCGAGACCGAGAAGCGTGGCCTCGGCATAGCCGAGCAGAATGGCAAGCGCGCCGCCAAAGGCCGCCCCCTGGCTGATGCCGAGCACCTGTTGGGAGACCAGCGGATTGCGGAAGACGCCCTGAAGGGCAGCGCCGCCAACGGCAAGCGCCGCGCCGGAAACGGCGGCGATCAGCACGCGCGGCATGCGCACCAGAAGCACGATCCGCTGGTCGATGGTCTCAAGCGGCGCGGTCGGCGCTGCGATCCAGGCGAGAATGATCTCGGCAATGCGGCCGGGCGAGACGGAAAACCGCCCTGCGCCGATGGCAAAGATCAGGGCTGCGAAAAGTGCGGCAAAAAGGCCGAGGAAGACGCCCGCCCGCAAGGCGCCGGACCCGCCGTGAAGGCGGGCGCCGGCTGTCACATCGCTCATGACTTGGCCTTGAACTGATCGTAATTGGCCGCGCCCTCATTGAGGTCGGTCCACAAAATGCCGTCAATGTCCTCTTCGGTCAGATCGTAGTCGTAGATCTTGGCGTAGGCGTCCTTCATCTCGGCGCGCAGGTCATAGTCGAAGACATCGGGGTGCAGGAGCTCGGCGAGCCACATCCAGGTCAGCGGGCTTTCCGTGTTCGGCGGGTCCCAGCGATAGCCGCCGAGCGGCATGCGATAGACCTTGTGGTTCTGCGCCGCATTGGTGAGCGACAGGATCGGGTCCTCATAGATGCGCTCGGGCGAAATCCCGCTTTCGAAATTGTTGAGCAGGATCACATCCGGGTTCCAGGCGGCAATCTGCTCGGGGTTGATGGTGACGCCATTAGCCTCAAGATCGGCCGAGGCGCTCTTGCCGCCGGTCAACTCGATATACCAGCTATTGTAATTGTTCTTCGCGCCCGATGCCTTCAGGGTTTCCTGGGCCCGCAGAAGATAAAGCACTTTCGGCTTGTCGGCGTCGTCAATGGAAGCGGCCTTGTCGGCGATATCGCGGGCAACCTCTTCGCGCCATTCGATCAGCGGGCCGATGCGGTCGTCACGGCCCATGGCAACGGCCGACATGGTCATGTATTCGCGCGCCTTTTCTTCCGTGCCGTAGGAAATCAGCATGGTCGTCAGGCCGGCATTGGTGATCGGATCGACAAGGTCATTGCCGCGATCGGCCCATTGGATGACGAGATCGGGGTTGGTGGCTGCCAGTTCCTCGACATTCGGGATGAAGTTCGGCGCGGTGATATCGGAGGGGATGTCCCTGGCTTCCGGATAAATCTTGCCGAGAATGCCGTCGAGCACGGCCTGTTTGGCAACCGGGTTCATGCCGACCTGCTTTTCAACGCCGCCATCGATCGCGATCAGCGTCGAGGCCATGGGCATCGGGATCGAGGCAACGCGCTCGGCGGGCTTTTCCAGAACAACCGCGCGGCCGGCCTGGTCGGTGATTTCGATCGGGTCGGCATGGGCAACGCTTGCTCCGGCCAGGATGAGGGAGGCGATGCCGAGCGGCATGACGGTCTTCATGAAGAGCTCCTTTTATAAACGGCAGGTAGGAACTTTACATTAAGGTGATTTTTTTGGTCAAGTTTTAATGCAACCAAAGCGCTATTTGGTCGCAGGGCGCGCCCCGACATCGCGCCGGTTCATGCTGTCTGGCCGAAGCAGATCGGTTTCGCGAAGTTGGTGACAAAGGTGCGCATCGGGCCCGAAAGCCACCAATTTAAACGCAAGCGAATCAGACATTTATTCGCCGTTCGACACAAAACATCACGATAAATACAACAAATGCCTTTTTGTGTGATGTTTTATGCGCTATATAAGTGACCGATCGGTCGGCGAATTGAGGGTTCCCGGCCGGATGCCCGGCGAACGCGGCTCAAACCGCCGACATTCGGGCAAGGGTTTTGCTGCGGCTGATGCCGCCGAAGGAGGAGCATTTCATGGCGCAAGCCTTTATCTGCGATGGAATCCGCACGCCTGTGGGCCGCTATGGCGGCGCGCTGTCTGCCGTGCGCGCCGATGATCTGGCCGCCGTGCCGCTGTCAGCGCTTCAGGAGCGCAATGGCAAGGTCGACTGGGAAAGCGTCGACGACGTCATTCTCGGCTGCGCCAATCAGGCGGGCGAGGACAATCGCAACGTGGCGCGCATGGCGGTGCTTCTCTCCGGTCTGCCGGAAGGCGTGCCGGGCACCACGGTCAACCGGCTCTGCGGTTCCGGCATGGATGCGATCGGCCTTGCCGCGCGCACGATCCGCGCAGGCGATGGCTCCCTGATGATAGCCGGCGGCGTGGAAAGCATGAGCCGCGCCCCCTTCGTCATGGGCAAGGCCGAGACGGCCTTTTCCCGCAAGGCCGAAATCTACGACACCACCATCGGCTGGCGCTTCAAGAACAGGAAGTTTCACAGCGCGTTCGGCACCCACTCCATGCCGGAAACCGCTGACAATGTTGCCGCAGACTACAACATCGCGCGCGAGGATCAGGACCGGTTCGCGGCCATGAGCCAGGCGCGCTGGAAAGCGGCGCAGGATCAAGGCATCTATGCCGACGAAATCGTGCCGGTCACCATTCCCCAGAAGAAGGGTGATCCGCTTGTCGTCGATACCGACGAGCATCCGCGCCCCGGCACCACCGCTGAGGTTCTCGCCAAGCTGAAGGGCGTCAACGCGCCGGAGCTTTCGGTGACCGCCGGCAATGCGTCTGGCGTCAATGACGGTGCTGCCGGGCTGCTCATCGCTTCGGAAGAGGCTGCATCGGCAAACGGTCTGGTGCCGAAGGCGCGCATTGTTGCCATGGCCGCCGCCGGCGTTCCGCCCCGGGTCATGGGCATCGGCCCTGTTCCGGCGACCCGCAAGGTGCTGAAGCTTGCCGGTCTTTCGCTTGCCGATATGGACGTGATCGAGCTCAACGAAGCCTTTGCCGCGCAAAGCCTTGCGGTGCTGCGTGAACTCGGGCTTCCCGATGATGCGGCCCATGTGAACGCCAATGGCGGCGCGATCGCCATCGGCCATCCGCTTGGCATGTCCGGCGCCCGCCTGGTGCTGACGGCCGCAAACCAGCTTCACCGCACCGGCGGACGCTACGCCCTTTGCACCATGTGCGTCGGCGTCGGCCAGGGCATCGCCATGATTATCGAACGGATCTGACCAAGGAGGCCTTGAGAGCCATGTATGCACAGATGGTAAAATCGGAAGGCATGAAATCCCGCGAAGAGATGTCGCCGGAGGAACTGGCCTTCCAGGACCGCATCGACCGCGGCGAAAAGATCGAGCCGAAGGACTGGATGCCGGAGGGCTATCGCAAGACGCTGGTGCGCCAGATCGGCCAGCATGCCCATTCGGAAATCGTCGGCCAGCTGCCGGAAGGCAACTGGATCACCCGCGCGCCCTCGCTGGAGCGCAAGGCGATTCTGCTGGCAAAAGTCCAGGACGAGGCCGGCCACGGGCTTTACCTCTATTCGGCCGCCGAAACGCTTGGCGTCTCGCGCGACGACCTGATGGAAAAGCTGCATGACGGGCGGATGAAATATTCATCCATCTTCAACTACCCGACGCTCAACTGGGCGGACATGGGGGCGGTCGGCTGGCTGGTCGATGGGGCCGCGATCATGAACCAGGTGCCGCTGCAGCGCACCTCTTTCGGACCCTATTCGCGGGCGATGATCCGCATCTGCAAGGAAGAGAGCTTCCACCAGCGGCAGGGCTATTCGATCATGATGAAGATGGCCTTCGGCACGCCGGAGCAGAAGGAAATGGCGCAGGATGCGCTTAACCGCTTCTGGTATCCCTCGCTGATGATGTTCGGACCCTCCGACAAGGACAGCGTCCATTCGGCCCAGTCGATGGCGTGGAAGATCAAGATCAACACCAATGACGAGTTGCGCCAGAAATTCGTCGACCAGACGGTGCCGCAGGCGAAATATCTCGGCCTGTCGATCCCGGACGAAAACCTTGCCTGGAACGAGGAGAAGGGCGGTTACGACTTCTCCGAGCCGGACTGGTCGGAATTCTTCGAGGTGATCAAGGGCAATGGTCCGTGCAACCGCGAACGCATCGAAGCCCGCCGCAAGGCCTGGGATGACGGCGAATGGTTCCGCGACGGGCTTGCCGCCCACGGCGAAAAGGAAGCACGACGCGCCAAGGCGCCGGTCGCAGCCGCAGAATAAGCGCACAGCGTTTCTCAAGGGAGGAAAACATGTCCAAGGAATGGCCGCTCTACGAAGTCTTCATCCGGGGTCAACACGGTCTGAACCACCGCCATGTCGGCAGCCTGCACGCGCCCGATGCGGAAATGGCGATCCGCCATGCCCGCGACGTCTACACCCGCCGCAAGGAAGGCGTGTCGATCTGGGTGGTGAAGTCGAACGATATCACCGCATCCTCGCCGTCGGAAAAGGGTCCGCTCTTCGACCCCGCCGAGAGCAAGGCCTATCGTCATCCGACCTTCTTCGACATCCCCGAAGAAGTGGGGCATATGTGATGACGGCGACCGCTCAGCATACGGGCAATGTCACGCCGATGCCGGTGTCGACGACGCCCGACCCTTTCATTGGCGACGAGGCTCTGCGCCCGGCCTTTTTCGAATGGCTCTGTCGCCTCGGAGACAGCACGCTGGTGCTTGGCCACCGGGTTTCGGAATGGTGCGGCCATGCGCCGGTGCTCGAGGAAGATATCGCCTTTGCCAATACCGCGCTCGATCTCATCGGCCACACGCAGATGTGGCTGGGGCTTGCCGGCGAGGTGGAAGGCGAGGGCCGCAGCGCTGATAATCTCGCCTATCTGCGCGATGCCGCGCAGTTCCGCAACCTGCTGATCACCGAACTGCCGAAGGGCGACATGGGCGTCACCGTGATGCGCCAGTTCCTGTTTGATGCCTGGCATTTCGCGCTGCTGAAACGGCTGACGGGTTCGAAGAGCCCGCGCGTGGCCGAGATTGCGGCCAAGGCAGTCAAGGAAGCGGCCTATCATTTCGAGCGTTCCGCCGATCTGGTGATCCGCCTTGGCGATGGCACCGAGGAAAGCCATCGGCGCATGCAGGACGCGCTCGATTATCTCTGGCCCTATACCGGCGAGATGTTCATCACCGATGATATCGACCGGCAGGTAGCGGACGCCGGCATTGCGCCGGCGCCTGATGCGCTGAAGGCCGAATGGGACCGGACGCTCGCTTCCGTCTTCTCCGAAGCGACGCTGAAGAAGCCGGAAGAGGGCTATGCCCATACCGGCGGCAAGACCGGGCGTCATACGGAGCATCTGGGCTTCATCCTGGCCGAGCTGCAATTCCTGCAGCGCGCCTATCCGGGAGCGGAATGGTGAGTGCTGCAACCGCCGTTCTGCCCTCGCCGGAAGAGGTGATGGCCTGGCTTTCCGAAGTGCCCGATCCCGAAATCCCGGTGATCTCGATCACCGAGCTCGGTATCGTGCGCAAGGTCGGCCATGATGGCGACACACTGGTCGTCACCGTCACGCCCACCTATTCCGGCTGCCCGGCCGTGTCGCTGATCAATCTGGAGATCGAGGCCAAGCTTCTGGAGAAGGGCGTCGAGGATTTCCGGATCGAGCAGCAGCTTTCCCCGCCCTGGACCACGGATTTCCTGTCGGCGGAAGCGCGGGAAAAGCTGCGCGAATACGGCATCGCGCCGCCGATCGACGGCACGGCCGCCGATGGCCGGCTTGTCGCCCGCGCGGCGAGGCTTTCCGGCCACTCAAATCTCGTCATTGCCTGTCCGCGCTGCGGCTCGGGCAATACGGAGCGCGTTTCCCAGTTCGGCTCGACCCCCTGCAAGGCGTCCTATCGCTGCAAGGATTGTCTGGAGCCGTTCGATTATTTCAAGTGTATCTGAGGAGGAGTGATCAGATGGCACGGTTTCATCCGCTGGAAGTGACTGATGTCCGCCGCGAAACGAGCGATGCGGTGGTGCTCACGCTGAAGCCCCGCGACGAGGATGCGGGCGCCTTCGGCTTTACCCAGGGTCAATATCTGACCTTCCGCCGCCTCTTCGACGGCGAGGAGGTGCGCCGGTCCTACTCGATCTGCGCGGGGCTCGACGAGGGCTGCCTCAAGGTCGGCGTCAAGCGCGTGGAGGGCGGCGCCTTTTCCACCTTCGCCAATGAAGAGCTGAAGCCCGGCGACGTCATCGAAGCGATGCCGCCCATGGGCAAGTTCTTCACGCCGCTAAACGCCGAGGTGAGCAAGGACTATCTCGGCTTTGCCGGCGGTTCCGGCATCACGCCGCTGCTTTCGATCGTCAAGACGGTGTTGGCGCGCGAGCCGCAATCGCGCTTCACGCTGGTCTATGCCAACCGCCAGATCAAGTCGATCATGTTCCGCGAGGAGCTGGAAGACCTGAAGAACACCTATCTCGGCCGGCTTTCCGTCATCCATGTTCTGGAGAGCGACAGCCAGGAGATCGACCTCTTCACCGGCCGTATTGATGCGGAAAAACTCGAAGCCTTCTTCAATCTGTGGATCGATCTTCCCGCCGTCGACACCGCCTTCATCTGCGGGCCGGAGCCGATGATGCTGACCATTGCGGCGTCGCTGAAGAAGCACGGCATGAAGGACGAGCAGATCAAGTTCGAACTGTTCGCCTCCTCCCAGCCCGGTCGCGCGAAGCAGAAAGTGGTTTCCAAAACTCTAGCGACCGCCGGCGAGAGCGTGGAAATTCACCTGACGCTCGACGGCACGACGCGCTCCTTCACCATGCCGCGCGACGGCACGGCGGTGCTCGATGCCGCGCTCGCCCACGATATCGACGCGCCATACTCCTGCAAGGGCGGCATCTGCTCGACCTGCCGGGCCAAGGTGGTCGAGGGCGAAGTCGAGATGATCAGCAATCACGCGCTGGAGGATTACGAGGTGCGGGCCGGCTACGTGCTCTCCTGCCAGTGCCTGCCACTCTCGGAAAAGGTGGTGATCAGCTATGACGAGTGACATGTCGATTGCCGATTATCTGGCCGAAGGCGGCAAGCTTTCCTCGCCGGACAATGCGCCGCCGCTCTACCGCGCGGAACTGATGCGGATGATGTCCTCCTTCGTCGACAGCGAGCTTGCCGGTTCGGCCGGTTTTGCCGCCGCCATCAACTGGGCGCCCGGTATTGCCGAACGCATCGCCGCAAGCCGGATCGTGCTGGAAAAGGCCGACCATGCCGAGCGCGTGCTCACCCTGATGGGCGATTTCGGAACCGATACGGCGCTTTACAATCGCGCCCATAGCTGGGCGGCGCGACTTTCCCGCGATGCCGTGGTCGACCCGCGCCGGATGGGCGGCGACATGCGGCTTTCCGTCTTCCACTATCCCTTCGAGGACTGGACGGACGCGGTGGTGATGAACGTGCTGATGGGGCTTGCCACCGTCATCCAGCTCGAGGAAATGACCCATGCCTCCTACACGCCCTATGCCGAGGTGATCCGCTCTGTCCTGCCGCGCGAGAAGCGGCATATGGAGCTTGGACTCGAGGGATTGCGCAAGCTTGTCGCCACCGAAGAAGGCCGCAGTGCAGCAGAGGCGGCCGTTGCTTATTGGCATCCCCGCGTTGCCGAAACCTTCGGTCCGGCAGTCTCCGAACGCTTCGCCCGGCTTTCGCGCTTCGGTCTGCGCCATAGTGAAAACGAGGCGCTGAGGAACCGCTGGCGGGCGGATGCCGAAAGCGTGCTCGAAGACTGCGGGCTGAAGACGCCGGTTGCGGCCTGATTGTCGCATCTCTCAACATTTGAGGTCCTGTCGCCGATCAGACGGACGGCAGGACCGACGAGGAAGGATATCCCCATGACTGAGACGGCCGCACGCCGCCTTGAGAGCTATGTGCTCGGCGCCTGGCAGACGGGCTCGGGGGCGGGAAAACCGCTTGCCCATGCCGCTACCGGAAAAACCATTGCGCTCATCGGCTCGGACGGACTGAATTTCGCCGATGCGCTTGCCTATGGCCGCGAAAAGGGCGGAAGCGCGCTGCGGGCGATCACCATCCACGAGCGCGCGCTGATGCTGAAGGCGATCGGCACGGCGCTGATGGAGCGCAGGCAGGAATTCTACGTCGAAAATAGCTGGACCGGCGCCACGCGGCGCGATGGCTGGGTGGATATCGAGGGCGGCATCGGCACGCTTTTGACCTTCGCCTCAAAGGCGCGGCGCGAACTGCCGAACGCGAAAGTGTTGAGCGAGGGCGATGTCGAGCCGCTGTCGAAGGATGGCAGCTTTGCCGGCCGCCATATCCTGACGCCGATGAAGGGCGTCGCGATCCACATCAACGCGTTCAACTTCCCCGTATGGGGCATGCTGGAGAAGATCGCGCCGGCGCTGATTGCCGGCATGCCGTGCCTCGTCAAGCCTGCCTCTCAGACGGCCTATCTGACCGAGCTTGTCACCCGCGCCATCATCGAAACCGAGTTCCTGCCGGATGGCGCGCTGCAGCTTGTCTGCGGCAGCGCGGGCGACATGCTGGATCATGTCACCGGCCAGGACGTCGTCACCTTCACCGGATCGGCAACGACCGGGCGCAAGCTGAAGACCGGAAAGGCGATCGTCGAAAACGCCGTGCGCTTCAACATGGAGGCCGACAGTCTGAACGCCGCGATCCTCGGCGAAGATGCCGGACCGGGCACGCCGGAATTCGATCTCTTCATCCGCGAGGCGGCCAATGAGATGACGTCCAAGGCCGGGCAGAAATGCACCGCCATCCGCCGTATCATCGTGCCGCGCGCTCATGAACAGGCGGTGGTCGAGGCGCTGTCCGCGCGGCTTGCCAAGACGGCGATCGGCCTGCCGGACGATGAGAATGCCCGCATGGGCGCGCTGGTCTCGCTGTCGGATCGTGACGGCGTGCGCGAGAAGATCGCGGCCCTTCTCGGAGATGGCGAGATCGTCCATGGCGACCCTGAAAAAGTGACGCTGGTTTCGGGCGATGCGGAAAAGGGCGCTTTCATGAGTCCTGTGCTTCTCCGCTGTGCCAATCCGTTCGAGGCAAAGGCCGTGCACGATGTTGAAGCCTTCGGGCCGGTCGCAACCGTGATGGCCTATGATGAGGCCGAAGAAGCGGTGGCGCTTGCCGAGCGCGGCAAGGGCTCGCTGGTCTCCTCGCTGTTTACCAATGACGGCGCGATTGCCGCCGAGATTGTCACCGGCCTTGCCGCCCATCACGGCCGCGTCATGATCGGCAATCGCGGCTCGGCGAAGAGTTCCACCAGTCATGGCTCGCCGCTCGCGCCGCTCGTCCATGGCCGCCCGGGCCGCGCCGGCGGCGGCGAGGAAATGGGCGGCATGCGCGGGGTGAAGCACTTCATGCAGCGCACCGCCGTGCAGGGCACGCCCGACATGCTGACGGCGATCACCGGCGAATGGGTCGATGGCGCGGAAAGCCGGAGCGGCAAACATCCCTTCCGCAAGTCGCTGGAAGAGCTGAAGATCGGCGACCAGATCGTGACGGAGACCCGCACGATCACCCGCGAGGATGTCGAGCATTTTGCCGCCTTCACCGGCGATACGTTCTACGCCCACATGGACAGCGATGCGGCGAAGGCCAATCCCTTCTTCGAGGACCGGGTGGCCCATGGCTATCTGATCGCCTCGTTCGCGGCCGGCCTGTTCGTCGATCCCGATCCGGGCCCGGTTCTTGCCAATTACGGCGTCGACGATCTGCGTTTCCTCACCCCGGTCTATTTCGGCGATACGCTTAAAGTTCGACTGACCTGCAAGGCGATCAATCCGCGGGAAAACGCCGGCCATGGCGAGGTGCGCTGGGACTGCCGCGTCACCAACCAGAAGGACGAGATCGTCGCGCAATATGACGTCTTGACCATGGTTGCAAAGACCTGGCCGCTTGCTGCCGAAACGCTTTCAGGAATGGCGGGCTGAGCCATGGCTGTCTACGCCTATGACGATATCGTGCCGGTTGTCGATCAGGGCGCCTATGTCCACCCGGATGCGGTGCTGATCGGCGATGTCATCATCGGCCCGCAATGCTTCGTTGGGGCGGGCGCGGTGCTGCGCGGCGATTTCGGCCGGATCGAGATGCATGAGGGCTCCAACATCCAGGAGACCTGCGTCTGCCATTCCTTTCCCGATCGCGATGTGGTGGTTGAACGCTATGGCCATGTCGGCCACGGCGCGGTGCTGCATGGCTGCCGCGTCGGCGAGAATGCCATGGTCGGCATGAATGCCGTGGTCATGGACGAGGCGGTGATCGGGAAGAATGCCATCATCGGGGCGATGGCCCTTGTCAGGCAGGGCTTTGTCGTGCCCGAAGGCATGCTCGCCCATGGCAATCCGGCGCGCGTGATCCGTCCTCTGACGGATGAGGAAATCGCCTGGAAGACGGGCGGCACGGATATCTATCGCCAGCTTGCCTTCGAGGCGGCAGGCCGAACGCGACCGGCCGAACCGCTTTCGCAAGCGGAACCGGATCGCCGCCGGATCAAAGCCCCGCGCTATGATCCTCTGATGATCGCACGGGTGGGCGAGAAGAAGCAATGAGGGTTTGGAAGAAGCCGTGATGCGCCTTCTTCTGCTGTTCAGCTTGAGCGACCCAATTCGATTGGCTTGTTCACCACTTTCAGCCTGGAAGAGTGCCTAGCGTGTCCGCTTCTCCTGGACGCGTAGATTCAATAGGTTAGAGCGTCCTTTGTGCGTCCGAATGGACGCACGGCGCTCTAATCCGGATCGATCCTCCGGCCATCGGCCTCGAAGAGATGCCAGTGCTCTTCCCTCGGACGCACATGGACGACATCGCCGCGCGATAGCGCGCTTTGTCCCGGCTCATGGATCAGAACCGGCGCGCCGTCCGGCAGCGTGCAGTGCAGGTAGCTGTTGGCTCCATGCTGCTCGGAGACGGAGACGGTCACCGGCCAGGTCAGATCATGGGCATCCACCGTGACGAGGTGTTCGGGCCTGATGCCGAGCGTTACCTTCTGTCCGGTCGCAGACTTGGCGGCATGGTCGGACAGTTTCAGCGGCGGCAATTGCGCGGCGTTGAAGACCAGTGCGCCGTCGGCCGCCACGCCGAGCGTGCCCTCGACGAAGTTCATCCTCGGCGATCCGATGAAACCGGCGACGAAGGTGTTGCGCGGATTGTTGTAAAGCTCCAGCGGCGCGCCGACCTGTTCGATAACGCCGCGTCTCAATACCACGATCTTGTCGGCCATGGTCATTGCCTCGATCTGGTCGTGGGTCACATAGATCATGGTGTTGCCGAGCCGCTCATGCAGTTTGGTGATCTCCAGGCGCATATGAACGCGCAGTTCGGCGTCGAGATTGGAGAGCGGTTCGTCGAACAGGAATATCTTCGGATCGCGGGTGATCGCCCTGCCGATGGCCACGCGCTGGCGCTGGCCGCCGGAAAGCTGCTTGGGCCGGCGGTCGAGCAGCGCGTCGATCTGCAGCATCCCGGCGGCCATGGCAACGCGGCGGTTGATCTCATCCTTCGGCATGCGGATGTTTTCCAGCCCGAAGCTCAGATTTTCACGCACCGTCATGTGCGGGTAGAGCGCATAGGACTGGAACACCATCGCCACGCCGCGGTCGGCCGCCGGCACATGCGCGATGCTTTCGCCGTCGATCCGGATATCGCCGCCTGTGACATCCTCCAGCCCGGCGATCATGCGGAGCAATGTCGATTTGCCGCAGCCGGACGGCCCGACGAAAACGACAAACTCACCGTCGTCGATCGTCAGGTTGACATCGGGGATGACTTCGACAACGCCGAAACACTTGTTGAGGTTCTCGAGGGTCAGTTTTGCCATGAATGTCGAACCTATTTTATGCCTGTGGAAGCGATGCCGCTGGTGATGTAGCGCTGCAGGAAGATGAAGGCGAAGGCGAGCGGCAGGGCGGTCAGCGTCGTCATCGCCAGAAGCAGGTCGTAACGGATCTCGAATTCCGTCTGGAACGAGGCGAGGGCCAGCTGCAGCGTGAAGGATTCCCGGTTGTTCAGCACGATCAGCGGCAGCAGGAAGTCGTTCCAGCGCGACAGGATCGAGAAGATCGCGACCACCGCCAGCGCCGGCGAGGACAGCGGCAGGATGATGCGCCAGAAAATCCGCCATTCGCTGGCATGGTCCATGCGCGCCGCCTCCAGCAGTTCGTCGGGAATGGTGAGCATATACTGACGCAGCAGGAACACGCCGGTGGGGGTGGCGACGGTCGGCAGGATCACGCCCCAAAGACTGCCGACAAGGCCGAGCTCGGCAACGATCAGATAGACCGGCACCAGAACCACGGTGGCCGGTATCATCAGCGTCGCCAGAATTGCCGTCAGGGCCGCCGTGGAGCCGCGGAAGCGGTATTTCGACAGCGCGAAGGCCGCCATCGAATTCATCACCAGCGTGATCACCGTGGCGACGACCGTGATGAACAGCGAATTGTAGACATAGCGCCAGATGTCCGCGCCCGCCGTGGTCAGAAGATTGACATAGTTGTCGATCGTGAAACGGACCTTGCGCACCGGCTCGGCATTGGCGACCTTGATCACGAGCCGCCCCGCCGCCGGATCGGCCGGATCGATCACTTGGGCGTTGAGCCCGACGCGCCGGATCTGGGCGAGCCGGATGGTCTCGCCGTCCTCGGTCCTGACGTCGTAGAGCGGCAGCGGTTCGTCGAAGCCTTCGACGGAGACCGTTTCCGTCGTCACCGGCAGCAGCGTCGGCGGGAAATCCTGCAGATTGGCCGGCGTCTTGAACGAGGAGATCACCAGCCACAGCACCGGCGCGAACATGATGACCAGGCCAAGCAGCAGGTAGCCATAGGTGACGTAGTCGGTCCAGTCCGCCTTCCTGCCGCCGCGTTTGCCGAAGATGGTTCCCAGAATACCTGGCGACGGCCGGTTCCGGGCGATGCGGATGTCGTCGAGGTCAGCCATCACGTGCGCTCCTGGAGAATTTGAGTTGCAGTGCCGTGAACAGCAGCAGCACGAGGCCGAGCAGCAGAGAGGCGGCTGCGGCAAGGCCGAAATTGCGCGGCTGGGCGGCAAAGCCGACCTCGTAGATATACTGGACCATCAGCATGGTGGCGGAGCCGGGACCGCCGCCGGTCAGCACGTAGAGTTCGTCGAATGTCTGCACAGAGCGGATCACGCACAGGACGAAGACCACCAGAAGCACCGGCAGGAGAAGCGGCAGGGTGATGCGCCGGAACACCCGCCAGTGGCTGGCCGAATCCATCTTCGCGGCCTCGTAGACATCGCGCGGGATCGCCTGCAGGCCTGCGAGAAGAATGATGGTGTAGAACCCCATATGGGCCCAGATCGTCACCGCGACGGCCCAGGCAAAGGCGGTGTCTGCGTGAACCAGCCAGTTGACGCCGCCGAGGCCCACGGATTCCAGAAGCCCGTTGAGCGCGCCGTTGCGCTGCAGGATCCATTGCCAGGTCAGCGCAACAACGACCGGCGACAGCATGACGGGGAAGAAGAACACGCCCCGGAAGAAGCCGCGTCCCCTGATCTCCCGGTTGAGGCAGATGGCGGTCAGCAGGGAAATGCCGATCATCAGCACCACCTGCGTCGGCACGAATACGAGGCTGTTGCCGAGGGCGCGCCAGAACAGGTCGCGCGAGCATGTCGATGGCTGGAGATAGTTCCGGCAATCGAGCAGGGTCTCGTAATTGGCCATGCCGATGAAGGGCCGATCCACAGGGTAGAGCCTGTCACTGCCGGTGACCGAATAGAAGATATTGATGAAGACCGGAAGGAGCGCAAACAGCAGCACCGCCGTCAGGTTGGGGATCAGGAAAATCCACGGCATCCGCTTGATGCCGATTGTCTTTTGAACCCCGCTCATCGCCGGCTCGATCAGCCGGGCGGGCAAGGCCGCGACATTGGCCAGCATCCGGCCGGCTTGCATGCTTGCTGTCATCCGTCTCTCCCTCCGCCTTCGGTGGTGGAGGCGCCCTTAAGGCCGGGCGTCCTCCTGTCTGCTGCCGCCTGAAGGTCGCCCGGTTACTGGTTGCCCCGGGCGGCATCGATCGCCAGGTTGACGTCCGTCTCGATACGGGCCAGCGCCTCGTCAACCGTCAGCTCGTCGTTGAGCACCTGGCTGATGCGGGTGGTCAGCGAGTTCATCATTGCGCGCTGGTAGCGCCAGCCCTGAAAACGGTAGGCGGCGTCGGCCATTTTCGGCACCTGGGCGCTGAAGGTGGCGAGCGCCTCCTGGGTGCGCTCCGAAGCGCCCGGATATTCGACGCCGGCATCGCCGACCGAGCGGGAGGCCGGGATCTCGACCGAGGCGGCGATCACCTCGGTGAGGTTTTCGGGCTGTGACAGATAGTTGATGAAGGTGCCCATGGCTTCCGGGTGTTCGGTGTGTTTGAACGCCACCAGCGCGCCGCCGCCCGGCATCACTGTGCAGGAGGACGGGCCGCAAGGCGCGGGTGCGACCTCCCAGTCGAACAGGTCGCCGACTTCGGCATCCATCTTGCCGAGGTTCCATGAGCCGCCGAAATAGAAGACGACATTGGCATTGAGGAAGTCGGCGAAAAGCTCGCGATGGGTCGCGCCGCCGACGGCCCCCCAGAGATCCATCGGCATCACGCCGGTCTCGTGCCACGCCTTGAATTTCTCGATCGCGTTACGCAGGCCGTCATCGACGACGGGCCGACCCTCGTCATCGACAAGTTCGGCGCCCTGGCTGATGGCGAAGCTGGCGAAGCGGTGGCCCGACCTGTCCATCTCCATCGGAAAATCCGTGTTGGTGGCCTCGGCAACCTCTGTCGTGGCGACCGCCCAGTCATCCCAGGTTGCGCCTTCCTCCGGCAAGGGAACGCCGGCCTGCTCGAACAGTGTCTTGTTGACATAGGCGCCATTGACCGTCAGCGAGGTCGGCATGCCGAAAATCGCCGCGCCGTCGGGGTCGCTGCCGCGCAGCCATGAAAGGGTCTGGCCATAGTCCTTCTCGAACTGCGCCGCGTCGACATAAGGGGTGATGTCGAGATAGAAGCGGCTCAAGCCCCCGAGATCGGTGATGATCGCGCCATCCGGCCCTTCGCCGGATTCGAGCTGGACAGGCAGGCTCTCCAGGATGGCCTGATAGCTCACGGTTTCCAGTTTGACCGGCAGGTCGGGATGCTCCTCGTTGTAACGGTCGACCACGGGCTGCATGGTGATGCAGCCGAAGCCGGTGTCGTCACAGAAGATCGTGGCGGCGCCATTCTGCGCCGAGGCGGCAGCGGCGCAGGCCAAAAAGACGCCTGCCGCCGCCGGGTAAGCGAACGCTGAAAGTTTCATTTTGATCCTCCCGTTGGACGATGCCAGCCCTCCGCCAGGCATCTTCTCCAGTCAGACGCATTGGTCCAACCACGGAACTATTGATTGGCCTGACCAAAAAGTCAACAGCTGCGACGATCCCCAAAAAGCGCCGTAAAAATGGGCTATGAAGCGCTTGTCTCCACAAGAGAGCAGCTTGACAGAGCCAGATTATTTTTGTTTGGTCTGTCCAAATCGGCAAGATTGGGATGCGACTTCGAACTTCAGCCGGGTGTCGTGCTTTGCCGAAACCAAGGAGAACCAGGTAAATGTTGAGGTTTGCTGTCGTGGGCATCGACCACGGACATATTTTCGATCACGTCAACGGATTGCTGGCGGCAGGGGCCGAATTCGCAGGATATTGCGAAAAAACCTCGGTTCCAGAACTGGTTGACGCATTCCGTCGAACCTATCCCGATGCGCCCGTCATCGACCGGGAGACGATTTTTGGCGACGACAGTATTGACGTCATCTGCATCGCCGCTGTTCCCGCAGATCGCGCCGGTCTCGCGATCCGGGCGATGGAAGGCGGCAAGGATGTCATGGTCGACAAGCCTGGTATGACCACTGGCGCGCAACTCGCGGCGGTGCGCGAGACCGTCGGAAAGACCGGCCGGATCTTCTCGGTCTGTTTCTCCGAGCGGCTCTGTGTTCCCTCCGCCGTCAAGGCCGGAAAACTGGTTACTGCGGGAGCGATCGGCAAGGTGGTGCAGACCATCGGCATGGGGCCGCACCGCAAGTCGGCGGGCCAGCGGCCGGACTGGTTTTTTGAACTTGACCGGTTTGGCGGCATCATCATCGACATCGCCTCGCACCAGATCGATCAGTTCCTGTTTTACACCGGCTCGGAGACGGCCGAAGTCGCTGCCGCCAGCATCGGCAATTTCGCCACGGGAGACCATCCCGCCTTTCAGGATTTCGGCGAGGTTCTGCTGCGCAGCGATCATGCCGCCGGTTATATCCGCGTCGACTGGTTCACGCCGGACGGCCTGCCGACCTGGGGCGACGGCCGTCTCACCATTCTCGGCACGGACGGCTATATCGAGCTGCGAAAATATGTCGATATCTGCGGCCGCGACGGCAAGGACCACCTGTTCCTCGTTGACCGGACCCATACCGAATATATCGACTGTTCCGGGGAGAAACTCGACTATTTCGACCAGTTCGTCACCGATGTGCGCGAGCGGACCGAAACCGCCATGAGCCAGGCCCATGTTTTCGAGGTCTGCCGCCTGTCGCTCGAGGCCCAGGAAAAAGCCCACAACATCACCGCGCGCTGAGCGGAACCGGGAGGAGAAACCATGACCAGAAAGTTCCGCGTTGCCGTCATCGGCGCCGGTATCGCCGCCCGTCACATGACGGGCTACAGGTGGAATGCCGAGCGCTTCGAGGTCAAGGTGATCTGCTCGCTCGACGAAGCGCGCGGCCGGGCGCTTTGCGAGGAATTCGGCGTGCCCGAATACACGCAGGACACCGATTCGCTGTTCGCCCGCGAGGATATCGACATCATCGACGTCTGCACGCCGCCGCATAGCCATTTCGAGCTGTCTCGAAGGGCGCTTGAAGCGGGCAAGCACGTCATCTGCGAGAAGCCGCTGTTCGGTTCGCTCGCCGATGTCGACGCTATGGAGAAGATTGCGGCGGCATCCGGCAGGGTTATCATGCCGATCTTTCAGTATCGCTACGGCACGGGATTGCAGAAGCTGAAACACCTGATCGCGAAAGGGCTGGCCGGCCGGCCGTTCATGACCACGATCGAGACCCATTGGTGGCGTCCTCCGCCCTATTTTGCGGTGGAATGGCGCGGGAAGTGGGCAACGGAACTGGGCGGCGGTTTGCTCGGCCATGCCATCCACGCCCACGACATGCTCAATTATGTCCACGGCCCCTGCGCCGAGGTTTTCGCCTATGGAGCGACGCTGGTCAACAAGATCGAGGTTGAGGACACGATGGCGTTGGCCGTGAAGATGGAGAACGGTTCGCTGGCAAGCCTGTCGATGACGCTCGGCTCACGCGAGGAGATTTCGCGGTTGCGCTTCTGTTTTGAAAACCTGACCGCCGAAAGCATTCGCGAACCCTATACGATGGGGCGTGATCCGTGGCGGTTCATCGCCGGCGATGCCGCGCATCAGGCGCGCATCGACGCCGCGCTCGCCGAGGTCGCGGTCACGGAGGATGGCTACACGCGCCAGTTCGAGCTGTTCCATGCCGCGCTTGTGGAAGGCCGCGCGCCGCCGGTGACACTTGCTGATGCGCGGAATTCGCTGGCCTTGGTCACGGCGGCGTATTATTCAGATCGTACCGGCAGGCCGACGCCATTGCCGATTACCGAGGACCATCCGCTCTATCGGTCATGGCTGCCGGAGGCGGGGAAGGAATAGCAGACGCGTGCGCAGTGCCAACACAACCAGCCCGAATGACGCGGGATCGGCCGGAGCCGCACAGGGCGAAGGCGCGGGCGGGCGGAAGGTGCGCCTGCTTGCGGCCAAGCGGCTTTACCAGGTTGTGGCACGGCGCATCGCCCGGATGATCGAGGAAAATCAGGGTAGGGAAGACTGGCGGCTGCCCTCCGAACGCGAGCTCGCCGAACAGTTGGAGGTAAGCCGCACGGTGGTGCGCGAGGCGGTGATCGCGCTGGAGATGCGCGGCATCGTGGAGGTGCGCGGTCGTGCCGGCATCATCGTGCTGCCGGCGCATGTCAACCCTCTCAGCTTCGATGCCATCAACACCGACATCGGGCCGGGCCCTTTCGAATTGCTGGAGGCGCGGCTGGCGCTGGAATCGAGCGCCGCCGCGCTCGCCGCCGAACGGGCCACACGCTATGACATCATGGAGCTCGAGGAATGCATCGAGCGCATGCAGCTGGAAACCGATGAGGTTTTCCTGAATGAAAAGGGAGACCGGGAGTTTCATCTGACGATCGCGAACATGACCGGCAACGCCATCATCCTGTCGATGATCCAGGCCTTGTGGGACCAGCGCGACGCCTCGCGCATGTGGCAGCGCGTTCACCGGCACATCCATGCCCCGAAGGTGCGTGCGTTGTGGATCGGCGATCACTATGCCATCGTTGCTGCGTTGAAAATGCGTAATGGGGAAGCCGCGCGTCACGCCATGACGCGCCATATAAACAACGTGACTGACGAATTGTTGCGCGCGGACGAACTGGGCCGGTTCTCGTCCGAATCCGCGGACGATTGAGATGGAGATCGGAGATGCTGAAGGGTTTTGAACACGTAGGCATGACTGTCAGCAATATCGATAAGAGCCTGAATTTCTATGTGGATCTGCTCGGGCTGAAGCTGACGGTGCGCCGCAGGGGGCAGGATGATTCCGGTTTCGAATTCTGTTTCCTTGATGCGGGCAACGGGATGCTCGAGATCATGGGCCCGGCGACCGGAGCGCTGCAGGCCGAAGACGTCGCCGCCGGTCGGGCGGGGCTGCGTCATCTGACGTTCTGCTTCGATGATATCGACACGCTCTACCGCAGGCTGGAGGAGGCCGGCGTCGAACTGGTCGAGGCTCCGCGCGAGGCTTACAACCGCGACATCGTCGACAAGGTCGCGTTCTGCCGCGATCCCGACGGAATCCTGATTGAACTCTGCGAACGATAGGCATGAACACGCTGCGCTCCGCATCGCCGCCGCGAACGGCCGGCACCTGAGCAGGCGAGGCTCGAGGCGTCCCGACATACTGATGCCGTTTCCCGCGACACAGGCCTTCCGGAAGGCGCGGATTGTGGCGCCGTCCTGTGTCCGGGTCTTCGGCGAACCCGGTGCCTTCACCCTATCCAAACCAAGCGATCGTGATCCCGGCCGTATTGCCCGGCAAGGCGATTGATGTAGTTCCCGAAGATGCCGGCCATGTCGAGCGTTTCGCCCGAACGCAGCCATTGCTCCTGCAAACCGTCCATCATGGCGATGATCTCGAAAGCGAGGTTGTCGGCATCGGATGCCGGATCGAATGTGCCGTCAGCCTGGCCCGATCTGAGGGCCCCGGCGATCATGGCGTGCGTCCTTGCCGAGCGCGCCGCGAACCAGTCCGCAGCCGGATGATCGGCCGAGAGGCTTTCCACCGAGAGAAGCGCGAAGGCGCGGATCACGCCCGGGATCGTCTCGTTATACCGAACGATATCCACCAGGGAACCGAGGAATGTGCGCCAATCGGCGCCCTTCTTCGGCAACATAACGGCGGTGACCGCGTCCCGCTCTTCCAGGACCGCCAGCAGCAGCGCGGTCTTGCTTGGAAAATAATGCAGCAGGCCGGGAAGCGTAAGCCCCACCTCTGCGGCGACGGTGGCAATGGCCGCATTCTGATAGCCCGATTGGCTGAACACGCGGACTGCCGCCTCGACGATTTCGGCGCGCCGCCGCTGGCCTTTCCCATAAGGCCCCCGCGCACCGGCGCCTGCCTTTCGCGGTTCGCGTTTTGTCGGGGTGTCGTCCGGCATGTCCTGTCATCTCCATTGGTTTCCCAGGATACATGAAAGGGGGTAAAACTTAAAACCTAGTGTTTAGTAGCTTTTTGTGCTTTCGTGTGGCCACAGTGATTGGCGCTGCGCCGCGTGCGTGGCTGTCGGACGTCCATGCCGGCGATGAAATGAGGTTTTGATGAACAATGATCAGACGGGCGGCGCGGCCGTCAATATTGACCACCTTCTGGAGGAACTGACCCTGGAGGAACAGGTGTCGCTGATGGCGGGGGCGGATTTCTGGACCACCGTTCCGGTGCCGCGCCTCGGCATTCCGGCCGTGAAGGTTTCCGATGGCCCCAATGGCGCGCGCGGCGCGGGCGGCCTGACCAACGGCACGCCGGCGGCCGCCTTCCCCTGCGCCATCGCACTTGGGGCGAGCTGGAACAGAGATGCGGCCTATGAAATGGGGGCGGCGCTGGCCGCCGAGGCGCGTTCGAAAGGCGCGCGGGTGCTACTGGCGCCGACGGTCAACATGCACCGCTCGGGTCTGAACGGTCGCAATTTCGAGTGCTATTCGGAAGACCCGCTGCTGACGTCCATGTTGGCCGTTGCCTATGTCAAGGGCCTGCAGGACAATGGCGTTGGCGCGACGATCAAGCATTTCGTCGCCAATGATTCCGAAATCGACCGGCAGACGGTTTCATCCGATGTCGATGAACGGACGCTGCGGGAGATCTACCTGCCGCCGTTCGAGGCAGCGGTCAAGAAGGCAGGCGTCTGGGCGGTGATGACCGGATATAACCGGCTCAACGGCATCCATATGGACGGCCACAAATGGGCGCTGCAGGAGGTGATGCGCGGTGAGTTCGGTTATGACGGCATCTTCATGTCGGACTGGTTCGGCACGAATTCGGTCGCGGCCTCGGTCAATGCCGGACACGATCTCGAAATGCCCGGGCCGACACGCTACCGCGGTGCAAGGCTTATCGATGCTGTTAAGGCAGGCGAGGTCGATGCCGAGACGATCCGGGCGGCAGCGCGCCGCCTGCTCGTTCTGTTCGAGCGCGTCGGCGCGTTTCACAGCGCCGGTCCCGAGGCGGAAACCTCGCGTGATGCGCCGGAGACCCGTGCGCTGATCCGTCGTCTCGGCGCGGAGGGCGCCGTTCTTTTGAAGAATGAAGGCAATCTGCTGCCGCTCGAAAAGAACGTATCGATTGCCGCGCTTGGCCCCAATGCCGGCGTGGCGCGGTTGATGGGGGGCGGTTCGGCGCAGATCAACGCGCCCTATCGGGTGACGCCGGTCGCGGGGCTGAAGGCCGCCTTCGGCGACAATCGCGTTTCCCATGCCAAGGGCTGCACCAACAACAGGCTGACGCAGGTCCTGCAGGGCGATGTCGAGCTTCGGTTCCATCACGGCCGCCGGCTTGAAGGCAAGCCCGTTCATATCGCAACCGAGGAGGCGCTCAACTGCTTCTGGTTCGATCTTCCGGTCCCGGAACTGGACCAGAACGATTTTTCCGTGCAGGTCGTCGCGACCTTCACCCCGGAGGAAAACGGGACCTACCGCGCCGGCATGACCAATGCCGGTCTCGCGCGCGCCTATCTTGATGGCGAACTGCTGATCGACGGCGAGAGCGACTGGTCGCACGGACAGAACTTTTTCGGTGCGGCCAATGACGAGCGACAGGTCGAAATCGAGCTTCAAGCCGGAACCACCTATCAGTTGGTCATCGACTATTGTTCCCCGGATTCGGCCGAGAACGGCATCACCGTTCGCGCGCTCCGGTTCGGGATTGAAAAGACCATGGGCGAGCAGGACATCGATGATGCCGTCAGGCTTGCGGGGGAGCAGGATGTGGCGGTGCTGTTCGTCGGCCGCCAGGAGGAATGGGACAGCGAGGGGCACGATCTGCCGGACATGACATTGCCCGGCCGGCAGAATGCGCTGATCGAGGCCGTGGCCGCCGTCAATCCGAACACGGTTGTGGTGCTGCAGACCGGCGGTCCGGTGGAGATGCCCTGGCTCGACAAGGTGAAATCAGTCGTTCAGTTCTGGTATCCGGGACAGGAGGTCGGCAATGCGATTGCCGATGTGCTGAGCGGCGCGGCCTATCCCGGCGGCCGGCTGCCGCAGACCTTCCCACGCCGCATGAAGGACAATTCGGCCTGGAGCGACGATGCGCTCACCTATCCCGGCAAGGACGGGCATGTGCGCTACGACGAGGGCGTATTCGTCGGCTATCGCCATCACGACAGCCGCGATGTGCCGCCGCTCTTCCCCTTCGGTTTCGGCCTCGGATACACCCGGTTTGACTGGGGCGACGCCACGGCGGACACCGCGATCATGACGGATGCCGGGGTCACCGTCACCGTACCAATCGTCAATTCGGGGGCGGCGGATGGCGTCGAGGTCGTGCAACTCTACGTGCAGCCGGAGGCGATGGTGGACGACGTGCCCGTCGCCCGCCCGAAAAAGGAACTACGCGCCTTCGCCCGCCTCGCCCTCACGCCGGGCGAGCACGGAACGGCCAGCCTCGGCATCGTGCCGCGCGATCTTGCCTATTTCGATGTCGAACGCCAGCGATGGGTGGCGCCGGCGGGTCGCTATACGCTTCTTGTCGCCGCCAATGCCGGCGATATCCGCCAGCGTCTCACCGTCGATCTCGAGACCGAGTGGTCAGAACCGGCCTGACGGCCGGAATGCGTTCGCCGTCGCGTGCCGGACAGCGCGCGGCGGTGAATGGACGTTGGTGAGAGGTCATTCGTTCAAAGCGATCCGGCCTGTCGAACGGGCGCATTGGATTGCCGGGGCAGCAGGCCGACCAGGACCAGCACCCCCAACCCATGCTGACGATGGAAATTGAACGACGGATATTTCTGGCTTCGCTCGTCAAACAGTTTCCATACGCCGAAGTCACGCTCCCTGACTTCGGTATCGTGAAACAGAAAGATGGCGTCTTTCGAAAGCTTCGGAAGCCATTGCTCAAAATCACTCTTCGCCTCTTCGTAAAAATGACGGCCATCAATGTCCAGAATCATCTCGGTTGTGCATCAATCGCTTCAGGAACGGTGCCAGAACCAGGAGAATGATGCCGGCGGCGATCGCCATCAGCCCGTAGACGAAGAAGCCGTGCTCGTAGATCGAGGCTTCCGCGGCGGGTGCGGCACCCTTGGGCACGGCCGCGTAGTCGCCGATCACGCCGGCGACGAAATTGGCGGCGGCGGTGGCATAGAACCACACGCCCATGGCATAGCCGCCGAGCCGGCGCGGTGCCAGCTTGGTCGTCAGCGCCAGGCCAAGCGGCGACAGGCAGATCTCGCCGATCTCGAAGACGATGTAGAACAGCACGATCCACATCAGGCTCGCCTTGACCGTATCCCCGGTCTCGACGATGCCTACTGAGAGAACCCAGAAGGACAGGCCGAGGAAGATCGGGCCGAGCGCGTATTTCACCAGGTCGCTGACGGCATAGCCCTTGCGGGCGAGAAAGAGCCAGAGACGCGCGACGAAAGGCGAGAGGATGATCAGCACCAGCGCCGAAAACGCCGTGCCCTCGCTTGCCGGCACGATCCAGCCGAAGACATTGCGGTTGACGTCGCGATCGGTGAACAGCGTGACCGAAATGCCCTGTTGCTGATAGATCGCCCAGAAGGGGATCGAGAACAGGATCAGCACCAGCAGGATCAGCATGCGGCGGCGGCTTTCGGGATCTTCCTTCGCCATGATGGCGAAATAGGAGACCACCAGCGCGACACCGACCGCGAAGACGAACCAGCCGGCCCATTCCGGTCGGGAAAGCAGGATGGCCGACAGGCCGATCGCCAGCAGGATCGCAAGGCCGACAATGGCGTTCCAGCGGGCGCTGCCTGAAATCTCCGGCGGCCGGTCGCGCTTTTCCAGAAAGCGCCTGCCCGCCAGATAGGTGGCAAGCGAGGCCATCTTGCCGAGGCCGGCGAGCGCAAAGGCCATGGTGTAGCCGAACTTTGTGGCGATGATGCCGGCAAGAAGCGCGCCGGCGAAGGCGCCGATATTGATGCCCATATAGAAGATGGTGAAGCCCGGCGCGCGACGCGGGTCGTCATCGGTGTAGAAATGCCCGAGAAGGGCGGAAACATTCGGCTTGAAAAGGCCGTTGCCGACGGCCATCAGCGCAAGCGCCAGGAACATCAGCCTCTCGCTGCCGAAGCCGAGGGCCAGATAGCCGAAGCCGACGATGATCGCCCCGGTGATGATCGCCCGGCCGAAGCCGAGCACCCGGTCGGCCGCCACGCCGCCGGCAACCGTGGTCAGGTAGGCGAACGAGGTATAGGCGCCGAAGATCAGAAAGGCCCGAGCATCGTCCATCTTCAGCACGTTCACGAGGTAGAGCGTGAAGATCGAGACCATGGAATAATAGCCGAACCGCTCCCAAAACTCGGTCATGAATAGGATATAGAGGGCGCGGGGTTGCCTGGTTCCGGGTGCAGGGGGCATGGCGGTCTCGCTTCACATGGCCGGCGGCCGGGCAGGGCGCGCTTTGCGTCAGTCCCGCTGGGTCGGACGGCATTCACTGTGCGGCGTTCTGCGCGGGGCGTTCACCGCGGCGGGGCCTGCCGGGTGCAATCGTTCCGCTGCGGAAGCATCCACGCAAGCGACAGGCTGAAAAAAAAGCATTCCCGGCACAATGCCGGGAATGACGAAATCAGCAAGACTAAAATGCGTTTTCCGTGACGAAGAGATCAGAAATCGCGTTCGAGACGAACCCAGCCGAACCAGTTCTGCTGGTTCCAGCTGTCGTCGAGGAAGGCATAGTTGATGTTGGTGCGCAGATGGAAATCGTCGACGATCTCCCAGTCGGCGGTGGCGCCCGCTTCCCAGAAAGCCTTGTCGTTGCTGGCGACGTTATACTGCGTCTGCGGCGCGAGGATGAGGTTCTCGGTGACGTTGAAATAGTAGTTGGCGGCCACCGCATATTTCAGATAGGTGCCGGCGATCGGGCTGTCGTTCCAGTTGGCCGCGGTGAAGTCGGGGCCATAGGCGATGAAGCCGCTCTCGTAGAGGCCGGCGATTTCGAACGTGCCGGGCCCGATGCCGAAGCCGGCCCAGGGACGCAGCGCATAGGTCTCGTTGTAGGTGTCCCAGGCGGCGTCGAACTTGAAGTAGTTGCTGTCGGAGACGATGTAGCCAAGGCGGGCGGCAAGGCCGAGCTTGGGGTAGTTGGTGTCGCTGAGGCCGACATTGCCAGGCGTCATCGCGTCAATCTCGAGGGCGGCCTGGAAATGGTCGGCGCCGTTATAGGCGATGCGGATCGCGTTGTAGCGGCTGACATTGTCGATATTGTCGAGTTCGCCCCACAGGTCCTCGTTCCAGTAGCCCTTGATGTAACCGGCGCGCAGTGCGAGTGCATCGCCGATGTCGATATAGGCTTCGTCGATGGTGAAGTCGTCGCCGGTGCCGTTGGAATAGAAATAGAGCTCGGGAACGAATTTCGACGTCAGCGTGCCGAGCTCGGTATCGGACTTGGCGGTGATCGCCAGATTGGTCTTGACGTAGGGATACCAGTCGCCGTCGGCGGCCGAACCGGTCTGGATGCCGCCGAACTTCGTCTCGAAACGGACATAGCCGCCGATATCAAGGCAGGTTTCCGTACCCGGGATATAGAAATAGCCGCTGCCGAAGGCGTCACAGGCTTCGACGTAACTGGCGGTGACCGGCTCGATCATCACGACGGGGTCGGCGGCCGTCGCGCCTGTTGCAGCCGCAAGCAGCGAGGCGGAGCCGATGAGGAAAAATTTGGTCTTCATGGTCAGTACTCTCCAGAGCCCTTGATAATCATCACACGAACGCAGGGACGCCATGACGCACTCGGTTGTTATTGTGTTCAATCGTTTATTGGCGATTGCAGAGACGACTATACGTTGACCCGTTTGAAACACAATTGCCGCCGACAGATTCTCGGCGGGCGCGCGCACGATTCGGTCTTGATAGGACAGAGGTGTTGTCGAACGGCAACTTTTTCAGGCATGGATCGAGTGGGCAGGCAACCTTTCGGCGCCAAAAGAAGCAACCAGAAAAGAAAATGAAAACATATTGTTATGCTAAAAGACCGCGCGCGCGAAGGTGATTCTCTCTCCTCCTGCCGGAATGTCCTGCCGTCTGGATGCGCGGCGGGAGCGCATCCCGCAGTTGGGTGGGCCGCCTGCCTGCGGCAATGCGTCCTCGCTTCCGGACCGGCTCCGTCCGCGTTTTCGGTCTCTTCCCGCTTGCCCGTCAGGCCGGTTTGGAGTATCAGCGATTTTGGTGAAAGGGGCCGTAGCTCAGCTGGGAGAGCGCTGCAATCGCACTGCAGAGGTCGGCGGTTCGATCCCGCTCGGCTCCACCAACCGTCTTCGCCATCCGTTGCGCCGGAAGCTCAGTTCTTGTCTTCGGGCAGGACGGGCAGCGGCATGATCTCGATGCCCTCTTCAAGCAGGTCGCGCACCTCGTCGGGCTTTGCCTCGCCGATGATGCCGCGCTGCTTTGCCTCCCCGTAGTGGATCCTGCGCGCCTCTTCGGGAAAACGCTCCCCGACATCCTCGGAACCGGCGCGGATTTCGGCCACCGCCTGTTTCAGTTTCTCCAGGGCCTCGCGTTGCGCCTTGTCGACAAGGGCCGCCTTGCGCTCGTCCTTTCTGCGGGCGGTCGAGACCTGCGGCGCCATCAGATCCTTGGCAATCTTCGCCGAATTGCAGATCGGGCAGGCCAGAAAACCGCTCTCGACCTGGCGGTCGAAATCATCGCTGCCGGAAAACCAGCCCTCGAAGGCGTGGCCATTGTCGCAGGAAAGGGAATAATGGATCACGGAGCCGGCCTCTCACTCAGGCCTTTTCGGCACTGGCTTGCATCGCCTGATGCTCTTCCAGCGTGAAGGGGCGGATGTTCTTCAGGTTCGGGACCTTGCCGCGCGCCTCGGCCACCTGATCGGTGTCGATCTCGGCGGTGATCACCGCCTCTCCGACATCGCCGGCCTCGGCAAGCACGCGGCCCCAGGGATCGATGATGATCGAGTGCCCGAAGGTCTCGCGACCGTCCTCGTGGACGCCGGCCTGTGCCGCTGAGATCATGAAGGCGCCGTTTTCAATGGCGCGGGCGCGTTGCAGCACATGCCAGTGCGCCTCGCCCGTCTGCTTCGTGAAGGCGGCCGGCGCCGTCAGCACCTCGGCGCCGGCAAGCGCATAGGTGCGGAAAAGGTCGGGAAAGCGCACGTCATAGCAGATTGCCATGCCGATGCGCGCAAAGGGCAGGTTCGCCAGAAGAGCGGTCTCTCCGGGCCGGTAGACCGCGCTTTCGCGCCAGCTTTCGCCATTGTCGAGGTCGACATCGAACATGTGGATCTTGTCGTAACGCGCGGCGACGGTCCCGTCGGGCGCAACCAGGAGCGCGCGGTTTGCGACCATGTCGTCGCCGACGGCAATCGCCGTCGAGCCGATATGCAGGTAGACGCCGTGTCTTTCGGCGAGCGATGACGCCGTGCGGACGATGACATCGTCCTCCTCGCCCCTCAGCACCGCCATCAGCGCCTTGCGATTTTTCTGCACCGCGCCGGTCATTTCCGGCGTCTGAACATAGTCAGCGCCCTTCGCGGCGGCCTCTTCAACCAGTCGCGCCAGCGTCTCTGCGTTCTTTTCGGGGTCGGTGCCGGAGCGCATCTGCAGGGCGGCGGCGGTAAAACGGGTCATATGAGGTTCCTCAGGGGGCGAGAAGCGGGTCAAGCTTGCCCGCGCGTTCCAGGGCGAAAAGATCGTCGCAACCGCCGATATGGCGGTCATCGATGAAGATCTGCGGAAAGGTCGAGCCGCCCTTGGCGCGCTCGATCATCTTCGCCCGGACCTCCGGGGTCTCGGTGGCGTTGTATTCGGTAAAGTCGACGCCCTTGTCGGCGAGGAGCTTCTTCGCGCGGGCGCAGAAACCGCAGAATTCCCGTGTGTAGATCTCGACATTCGCCATGATGAACTGGGGTCCTTTCTTTGCTGGCATCCGGCCTTCATATAGTTTCATCGAGAACGCGTGCAAAGGCCAAAACGTTGATCTCCGCCGCGCCCTTGCGTCTCAGGAGGCGCGCGACGGCCGAAACGGTCGCGCCGGTCGTATAGACATCGTCGATGACAAGAATCGACTTTCCGAAGACCTTGTCCTCGCTGTCGGGCGAAAGCGCAAAGGCGCCGCGCACATTGTCCTCGCGCGCCGTGCGGCTAAGCCCCACCTGCCTGCTGGTGCGCCGCGTGCGCCGCAAGAGGCCGGGCAGGAAGGGTTTTTCGGAAAGCCGCGCCAGATTGCGCGCCAGTTCGGCCGACTGGTTGAACCGGCGCGACATCAGCCGGGTCTTGTGCAGCGGCACGGCGGCGATGCCGTCGGCGCGCGCAATCATGCCGTCATCGGCGCGGCGCATCCATTCGGCCATCATCACCGCAAGATGGGTGTTGTCGCGATATTTGAGCGCGTGGACGAGATTGCGCACGGAGCCTGTGTAGTAGGCGGCGGAGCGCAGCCGGTCGAAATCCGGCGGGTTGGCGATTGCCGCGGCGCTCAGGATATCCGGGCCGAGATCATGGGAAAACGGCGTTCCGAGAACCGCGCAATAGGGCCGTTCGATGAAGCGGATATCGCTCCAGCATTCCACGCAGAGCGCGCGATGCGTCCCGGTGGTCCTGCCGCAGGCGGCACAGACCGGCGGGAAGAGGAGATTGCCGAAGGCCGAGAGCGCGCCGCGGGCCAATGCCGCGGAACGTTGCCCTATTGTCTCGCCTCTGAAGGGTTCGATCTCGTCCATGGGCCTGAAGGTAGCGCGTTGACGGATGCTTTGCGACTCCCTAATTGGCGGGCAGGCGTCACTGAGAAAGGCCGCATGCCATGGAACAGGTTTTCGATTCACAACGGGTGGAGAAGAACCGGCTGAAGGCCTGGCAGGCGGCCAAGCCCGGCGCGGATTTCCTGCTCGAGCTTGTCGCCGAAGAGATCGCCGACCGGTTGGCCGTCGTCGAGCGCACCTTCGACCGCGCCGTCGAACTGCACGGCATGACGGGTGCCGTGGCAAGGGCCGCGCTGGCGAGCGGCAAGGTCGGAAGGCTCGAGAGGCTGGAAAGCAACGAGGCCTTCTCCTCGGAGGATGCGCCTGTCGCGGTCGCGCCGCTGGAATGGCCGGGGCTTGAGGACCAGTCGCTCAATCTGGTGCTTTCTCCCCTTGCCGCGCATCTGACCAATGATACGCCCGGCTATTTCATCCAGGCGCGGCGGGCGCTGAAACCCGACGGGCTGTTCCTGGCGGCCATTCCGGGGTCGGGCACGCTTGTCGAGCTGCGCGATTGCCTGCTTGCGGCAGAGGCCGAGATCTACGGCGGGGTCAGCCCGAGGGTCATTCCCTTTGCCGATGTCCGCGATGTCGGCGGCCTGCTGCAGCGGGCCGGCTTCGCGCTGCCCGTCGTGGACCAGGAGAATTACACGGTCCGTTACGATACGCTGTTCGACCTGATGGCGGATCTGAGAGCCATGGGCATGGCCAATCCGCTCTCCGACCGGTCGAAAAAGCCTGTCAGCCGGGCCTTCTTCCTGCGGGCGGCAGAACTTTACGCCGAGCGCTACAGCGATACCGACGGGCGCATCCGCGCGACGTTTTCGATCATCTATGTTTCCGGCTGGGCGCCGCATGAGAGCCAGCAGAAACCGCTGAAACCCGGTTCGGCGAAGGCGCGTCTTGCCGACGCGCTCAACGCCGAGGAGTTCAAGCTGAAGCGCTAGTTTACAGCAGATCCTGCAGGATCGGGATCAGCGGTTCGTCGGCCGGCGGCATCGGGTAGTCGCGCAGGTCGCGCGCCCGCACCCACTTGATTGCCTGGCCTTCCCTGCCGGATGGAATGCCCTGGTAGCGGCGGCAGATAAAGAGCGGCATCAGCAGGTGGAAACGCTCATAGGTGTGGCTGGCGAAGGTCAGCGGGGCGAGGCAGTCGGGCTTGGTGGTGATGCCCAGTTCCTCTTCCATTTCGCGGATCAGGCAGGCTTCCGGCGTTTCGCCGCTCTCCACCTTGCCGCCGGGAAATTCCCAGAGGCCCGCAAGCGCCTTTCCTTCCGGGCGTTGCGCCAGGAGGATGCGTCCGTCCGTGTCGATCAGGGCGCAGGCGGCCACCAGAAGCAGTTTCATCTCGCTCATTCTTCCGCCTTTTCGCGCCAGTAGCGATATCTGTAGGCCTCGTGAAAGCCGAGGGATTGGTAAAGAGCAAGCGCCGCCGCGCTGGTCTCTGTCACCTGCAGCCAGGCGGTGCGCGCGCCCCGTCCCCTGGCCCAGCGCAGCATGCCCGTCGCCAGTTCGCGGCCATGGCCCTTGCGCCGCGCGCCGGGCGCAACGGCAAAGGCCTCGATGCCGGCCATGTCGAAATCATGGACGCAGAGGCCGGCCGCAAAAGGCTCGCCGTCCTCCTCTTCCCGGATGAAAAAACCGTGTGCCGGCTTGATCGCGGTCACGACTTCGGCAAGGCCTGCCCGTGTCAGTTCGCCGACCGGGTTCACCTTCAGCGCAGCGCCGACAAAGCGGCCGACATCCTGGCTGGGCAGCAGCTCGACGCCGTCGTCAGGCTCAAAGCGGAAAAGATCGAGCGTCATGACGACGGTCGCGTCGAAGGGTTCTGCCGCTTCCGCCTGCAGGAACTCGACGAGCGCCGGCGGCGTCAGCGGCGTTTCGCGCACCAGAAGCGGCCGTCCGAAGGCCTCGTAATGGCGACGCGCCTTTTCGAACCGGATTTCGATATCGGAAATATCCGACTGGTCGAGCACCGACAGGCTGTTGAGACGTTTGGACGGGTGACCCGCTGTCAGCCGCAGCTGCCAGGCGCCGTCGTAATGCACGTTCTTTGCCGGCCATGCGCGCAGACCCATGGCTTCCAGCCGGCGCACAAGAGGAAGATCCGCACTCACCTTTGTTCCGATCCTGTCGCGACGTTATTGTTTTTGTTCATCTAGTGCGCTTCAGACCGGACTGTAAACACGGCACGCGCGCTTGAGGCGGCCGGTGTTGCGCGAAGGCAACGCGGCTGACTGCGGCATTTGAGCGGTATCAGCTGCGGTAGTCGCCATTGATGGCGACATATTCCTTCGTCAGGTCGCAGGTGTAGATCGTCGCCTGACCCTCGCCGAGGCCGATATCGGCGCGAATGGTGATCTCGTCCTCGCGCATCACGGCGGAGGCGAATTCCTCGGAATAGTCGGGATCGCGCTCGCCGTTGACGGCAACGCGGATATCGCCGAACCAGATGGCGAGCCTGTCGCGGTCGGCCTTCTCGCCGGCCTTGCCGACAGCCATGACCACGCGGCCCCAATTGGCGTCCTCTCCGGCGACGGCGGTCTTGACCAAGGGCGAGTTGGCGATCGAACGGGCGATCACGTTTGCCGCGCGATCATCCTCTGCGCCCGTCACGCGCACCGTCACCATCTTGCGCGCGCCTTCGCCGTCACGCACGATCTGCAGCGCCAGATCCTGCATCAGGGCATGAAGGGCGGCGCGGAAATCGTCGAGGCGCGGATCTGAGCCGTCGGTGACCATGTCCTGTCCGGGCGCCTTGCCGGTGGCAAAGGCAAGAACCGTATCCGATGTCGAGGTGTCGCTGTCGACCGTGACCGCGTTGAAGCTTGCGCCCACGCCTTCGGCGAGAAGCTGCTGCAGGGCACCGGCGGAAACGGCCGCATCCGTGGCGATGAAGGAGAGCATGGTCGCCATGTCCGGCGCGATCATGCCGGCGCCCTTGGCAATGCCGTTCAGCGTCACGGAGACGCCGTCGATTTCGGCGCCTCTCGTCGCGACCTTCGGATAGGTATCCGTGGTCATGATCGCCTTCGCCGCCTCAAGCCACAGGTCTGCGCTGGCATCGCCCGCCATGCTGGAGAGGACACTTGCGAATTTGGAGGCATCGAGCGGCTCGCCGATGACGCCGGTCGAGGCCAGGAACACGTCGCTCTCGGCGCAACCCGCGGCTTCGGCAGCAGTGCGCGCGGTCAGCGCCGTGGCTTCCGCGCCCTTCTTGCCGGTAAAGGCGTTGGCATTGCCCGAATTGACCACCAGCACGCGCGCCCTGCCGCCGGCAAGATTGGCGCGGCAGAAATCGACGGGGGCGGAGGGGCATTTCGATTTCGTGAAGAGGCCGGCGACAGCGGCCGTCTCGTCGAAGATCATCATCATGACGTCCGTCCGCCCCTTGTACTTGATGCCGGCGGCGGCAGTGGCGATGCGCAGGCCGTCGATCGGCGGCATGGGCGGGTAGGATTTGGGCGCGAGCGGGGATATGGCGGTCGTCATGGCAGGCCTCTGAAAGTCCGGCCCGCGGCAGATGCGCGGGCCGGGTGGTTTGGATCACTGCATTTTATTGACGGCGTCGTAGGCCTGTTGCAAGTCCTTATCTTCGATAACGATCTTGTCTCCGGCCTTCAGCTTGGAGACCACTTCATTGTACTTCTCGCTGGCAACGAGCTGGCGAAGCTGGGGTTCAATCTGTTCGAAGGGGATCGGCGTCTTTTCGCGCGTGTCCTCGACCTCGATCACATGATAGCCGAACTGGGTCTGGACCGGGGTCTCGGTATATTCGCCGGGATTGAGCGAGAAGGCGACCTCTTCGAATTCCGGAACCATCTGGCCCTTGGAGAAATAACCGAGATCGCCGCCGTTATCAGCGGACGGACCGGTCGAATGCTCCTTGGCGAGCTCGGCGAAATCGGCGCCGTTGTCGAGTTCCGCGATGATCTTCTTGGCCTCGTCCTCGGTGTCGACCAGGATATGACGCGCGTGGACCTCTTCCTGCTTCGGCGCATTGGCGATTTCCTCGTCATAGCGCGCCTTCAGCATTTCCGGCGTGATCTCGGCATTGATCTTCTGGTCGAAGAAGGCGTTGTAGAGTTCTTCCTGGCGCAGCTGGTCCATGCGCGTCTTGAAGGCCTCGGTCTTGTCGAGACCCTCCTTTTCCGCCGCATCGGTGATGACCTTCATGTCGATCAGGCTCGAAAGGGCGACCGCGCGCAGCTGTTCCTCCGGCATCTGACCGAACTGGCCCTTGAACTGGTCGAGCGTGGTCTGCAGTTCCGACCGGGTGATCGGGGCGCCGTCGACGGTGGCGACGACGGCGTCGTTCGCGGAAGAGCCGCTGTCCTGAGCGAAGGACGGGACCGCGAAGCTGACAGTCGTGGCCAGGAGTGCTGCCGCTGCCAAATGTCTTTTCTGCATGAGTTCACCTTTTCCTGTTGTGCGGCGAAACCTCCTGTTTCGCCCTCTTGCGCCGGTCGGGCCCGTCGCATGTGGTAGAAGCGTTGCCACGCGTCAACGTGTGCGGCCGGAATGCGTTGCATCCTTACCGCGATTTAATGTGCGGCGGTCCGCAAGAAGACCGGCAACACAGGAATGTGGCCATTGTGGCGCGGCCTTTGACGTTGACATCCCCCGACCCCCCTCTTATCTGTCTGCCAAGCCCGCGTCCAGTGAAGCTCCGGACGGTGATATGGACCCCGCTTGTCAGGAATGCGTTTGTACGGCGCCACGTACAGGATAGATATGACAACTTTCAGAAAGAGCTATTGAAATGGTCTCACTCGGTGGCGTAGCCCGCAAATTGTTCGGTTCGGCCAATGATCGCCGGATCCGCTCCTACAAGCCCCGCGTGGCGGCGATCAACGCGCTTGAAGAGCAGATGACGGCGCTTTCGGATGACGACCTAAAGGCAAAGACCGAGGAATTCAAAAAGCAGCTCGCCGACGGCAAAAGCCTGGACGATCTTCTTGTTGAAGCTTTCGCCGTCGCCCGGGAGGCATCGAAGCGCGTGCTCGGCCTGAGGCCTTTCGATGTCCAGCTGATCGGCGGCATGATCCTGCATGAAAACGCGATCGCCGAAATGAAGACCGGCGAGGGCAAGACGCTCGTCGCCACGCTTCCCGTCTATCTCAATGCGCTCGCCGGCAAGGGCGTCCACGTCGTGACCGTCAACGACTATCTGGCGCGTCGCGACAGCGAGAACATGGGGCGGCTCTACGGCTTCCTCGGGCTCACCACCGGCGTCATCCATCACGGCCTCGACGACCAGCAGCGTCGCGCGGCCTACAGCGCTGACATTACCTATGCCACGAACAACGAGCTCGGCTTCGACTATCTGCGCGACAATATGAAGATGCAGCGCGCGGAGATGGTCCAGCGCGGCCACAATTACGCGATCGTCGACGAGGTCGACTCGATCCTGGTTGACGAGGCGCGCACGCCGCTGATCATTTCCGGGCCGCTCGATGACCGTTCGGACCTCTACGTCACCATCGACAAGATCATTCCGATGCTGGACGAGGGCGATTACGAGATCGACGAAAAGCAGCGCTCGGCAAACTTCTCCGAAGACGGCATGGAGAAGCTGGAGAAGATGCTGACCGAATCCGGTCTGATGAAGGGTGAATCGCTCTATGACGTCGAGAATGTCGCCATCGTCCATCACCTCAACAACGCGTTGAAGGCGCACAAGATGTTTTCCCGCGACAAGGATTACATCGTGCGTGACGGCGAGGTCGTGATCATCGACGAATTCACCGGCCGCATGATGCCGGGTCGGCGCTATTCGGAAGGCCAGCATCAGGCGCTCGAGGCCAAGGAAGGCGTCAAGATCCAGCCGGAGAACCAGACCCTGGCCTCGATCACCTTCCAAAACTATTTCCGCATGTATGACAAGCTGGCCGGCATGACCGGCACGGCGGCAACCGAAGCGGAAGAATTCGGCAATATCTACGGCCTCGACGTTGTCGAGGTGCCGACCAACCTGCCGATCGTGCGTCTCGATGAGGATGACGAGGTCTACCTCACGGTCCAGGAAAAATACGAGGCGATCGTCGAGGAGATCAAGGCCGCGAAGGCAAAGGGCCAGCCGGTTCTCGTCGGTACGACTTCGATTGAAAAATCCGAGATGCTGGCTGCGGCGCTGAAGCGCGACGGCATCGCGGAGTTCGAGATCCTGAATGCCCGCTATCATGAGAACGAGGCTTTCATCATTGCCCAGGCCGGCGTGCCCGGTGCGCTGACGATCGCAACCAACATGGCCGGTCGCGGCACCGATATCCAGCTCGGCGGCAATCTGGAGATGCGCATCCAGGCCGAACTCGGCTATCTGGAGCCGGGCATCGATATCGTCACCAACGAAGAGGGCGAACGCGTCGAGGTCGAGCGCAAGTTCACGCCGCCGGGTCCGGAGCGCGAGGCGAAGGAGCAGGCGATCCGCGAGGATGTCGCCCGGCTGAAACAGGAGGCGCTGGCTGCCGGCGGCCTCTACGTGATTGCCACCGAACGTCATGAAAGCCGGCGCATCGACAATCAGTTGCGCGGCCGTTCCGGCCGTCAGGGCGACCCGGGCCGTTCGAAGTTCTACCTCTCGCTTCAGGACGACCTGATGCGCATCTTCGGCTCCGACCGCATGGAAAGCATGCTGACGAAGCTGGGCCTGAAGGAAGGCGAGGCGATCGTCCATCCGTGGATCAACAAGGCGCTGGAGCGCGCGCAGAAGAAGGTCGAGGCCCGAAACTTCGACATCCGCAAGAACCTTCTGAAATATGACGATGTGCTCAACGACCAGCGCAAGGTGGTCTTCGACCAGCGCAAGGAGCTGATGGATTCCGACGATATCTCCGAGATCGTCGAGGACATGCGCCATGAGGTGATCGAGAACGCGGTTCACCGCCGCATTCCCGAACGCGCCTATGCCGAGCAGTGGGATGTCGCCGGCCTGAAGGAAGACTGCCTGCGCATTCTCAGCCTCGACCTTCCGATTGAGGAATGGGCCGCCGAAGACGGCATTGCCGAGCCGGAAATCCTCGAGCGCATCAATGCCGCCGCCGATCAGGCCGAGGAAGTCCGGGCCAGGCAGGCCGAGCAGTTCGGGCCTGACGTGATGAAATATGTCCAGCGCCAGGTCACCATGCAGTCGCTAGACCATCTCTGGCGCGAGCATATCGTCAATCTCGATCATCTGCGCTCGGTCATCGGCTTCCGTGGTTATGCCCAGCGCGATCCGCTGCAGGAATACAAGGCCGAGGCTTTCGAACTGTTCCAGGCGCTTCTCGGCAATATGCGCGAGCTTGCCGTCTCGCAGCTCTCGCGCGTCCAGCTGGTGCGCGAGGCGCAACAGCCGCAGCCCCAGCCGGAAGTGGATCCGGCGAAGCTGCGCGCCAGCCATGTCGACCCGGATACCGGCGAAGACGAAATGGCGGGCGAACAGGTCGGCGCCGGTGAAGCCGCAGCGCCTGCCGGTCAACTGCCGCCGGAATACCGCAATGTCGGCCGCAACGACCTGTGCCCCTGCGGTTCGGGCCGCAAGTTCAAACACTGCCACGGCCGTCTCGCCTGACATAATCAAGGCTTCATTGCAGGTCATCGCCGGATCCGGCGGCGCGGCCGGACCCGTTTTCCCGGTGCGATGTCAGGCGACGCGCCTGTTCCCGTTTGTCGCGACCGGCTGAGAGAGCAGGAGCAGGACGGAACGGCCGCGCAGGCGATGCGTTGCGGCCGTTCCCCGTTCTCAGAACTGCACCAGGATGTTCTTGAACTGCCAGGGATCCTTCTCGTCCTTGCGTTCCTCGAAGAAGGTCTGGCGATCGGAGAGCGGCGTCCAGTCGGTATAGTGGCCTTCGACCGGGCCGAGATAGGGCATCTGGATTTCCAGGCAGCGGCGATAATCCATCTCGTCGGCCTCGACGATGCCCGCTTCCGGGTTTTCCAGCGCCCAGACCATGCCGGCCAGAACGGCGGAGGTGACCTGAAGCGCGGTCGCGTTCTGGTAGGGCACCAGGTCGCGCGTTTCCTCGATCGAAAGTCTTGAACCGAACCAGTAGGCGTTCTTGTCGTGGCCGTAGAGCAGCACGCCGAGCTCGTCTATGCCGGTCAGGATATCGGCCTCCTCCAGCACCAGGCTTTCCGCCTGCGGGTTGCCGCCATTGCCGAACATCTCGTCCAGCGAGAGCACGGCCACGTCGGCCGGGTGGTAGGCATAGTGGCAGGTCGGCCGGTAGGAGACCTTGTCGCTGTCGTTCCTGACGGTGAAATAATCCGCGATCGAGACGGATTCATTGTGTGTGACGAGAAAGCCGTATTGGGGCCCGGGCGTCGGGCACCAGCTTCTCACCCGCGTATTTGCCCCGGGCTGCTCGATATAGATCGAGGCCTTGCAGCCCTTCTTGTGCTTCTTGGCGTTCTTCGGCATCCATTTTTCGTGGGTGCCCCAGCCGAGTTCGGCGGGCTGCATGCCCTCGGCGACGAACCCCTCGACGGACCATGTATTCCAGAAGGTTCCCTGCGGACGCAGGAACTTGGAGCGCTGGGTGTCACGCTCGGCGATGTGGATGCCCTTGACGCCGGCATCCTTCATCAACTGCGCCCAGCCCTCGCGGTCATCTGCCATGGGTTCAACGAAGTTCATTCCTGTGTCGCGGGCAAGGTTGACCAGCGCCTGCTTGACGAACCAGGAGACCATGCCCGGATTGGCGCCACAGCAGGAAACGGCGGTGGTGCCGCCGGGGGTCTTGCGCTTTTCCTTGCGCACGGTTTCGCGCAGGGCGTAGTTGGTGCGCGAGGCATTGTCCGCGTTCTTGTCGAAATAGAAACCGAGCCAGGGTTCGATCACCGTGTCGATATAGAGCACGCCGAGCGAGCGGCACAGCTTCATCAGGTCGAGCGAGGAGGTGTCGACGGAAAGGTTGACGCAGAAGCCCTGACCTTCGCCCTCTGTCAGAAGCGGTTCCAGCAATTCCTCGTAATTGTCCCTGGTCACGGCAGCGTGGATGAAGCGGACCCCGTGGTTTGCCGCGATATTGGCATGGGCGTCATTCGGATCGATGATGACCATGCGCGACTTGTCGAAATTGAAGTGCCGTTCGATCAGCGGCAGGGCGCCTCTCCCGATGGACCCGAAACCGATCATGACAATGGGTCCGGTGATTTCGGCGTGGATCGGGTATTCCTGAAGCATTTCCGTTTCCTTCTCGATTAGGACCTGCGCGCAAGGCGAATGCCGCGAACGTAAGCACAAATTGTGACACGGCCATTTTGTTCCGTGGCCTGTCGATCGCGTTAAAAGCGTGACCACAACGCCGGGCAACAGTAAAGCGGATTTGTTGCCGTCGTTCCAGAAGTCAGTTCAAAACTTCCCGCAGATAAGCCGAAAGCGCGTCGATATCGGCATCTTTCATTCCCTTGTAGGCGCGCTCCTCCGCCGTCAGTCCGTCAAGCTGCTTCAGCATGGCTGCGGCGATCGCATGGTTCTCGGGATGGCGCCGGACCATGGCCAGCGGATCGGCGTGGATCTTGATCGTGAAGAGGATGGCGCCGGTTTCCGGCAGACGACGCAGCGTCTGGCGCTCGACGCGCAGGACATTGTCGCCGATCGGGCGGACCGGCCGGAACGGGTCTTCCGGCAGATGCTTGGAGACCGGCATCGCCAGCGCATTCGAGCCCTTGAAGGACCAGTTGAACCGCTCGGCCGGAAGGTCGGGCTTCAGGTTGTCGAAAATGCGCGTGACCATCGCCGCATTTCTTGTGCCGCCCTGAAAGCCCGGCACGTCCGCATGGACCTCGTCCATCGGCCGCCCGGCCTTTTCGGCCAGCGACCAGGAGGAGGGGAAAGCGATGAAGCCGGCGGAAAGATGCCAATGGCCGTCATGCCTGGTGAGAATGGCAAGGTCGTCGGCGATCAGCAATCCCGCCCGCATCAGCGGCGGCATGGTCCCGTCGGCGATATCGACGGTGTGGCCGGCCATCGACATCATGGCGCCGTCGAGCCGGTGGGTGTCGCGATGCTCGTCCCCCAGGTGGCGGACAATCAACTCGAGCGCTTCCTGCTGGGCTGCGAGACTGTCGGGCGCGGCGCGGAAGATTGCGTCAGGGTCCGCTTCCAGAAATTGTCTCTTCTCGTCGAGATAGCGGCCGAGATCACCCTCCGCCTCCAGCCAGTCCGTTGTCGCAATCTGCGAGAGGCCTATCGAAAACGGCTTGTAGGCGCGGCCATAGGGCATCAGGCGCAGCGGGCGGTTCTCGGTCGCGGTGTCCGTCATGGCTGTTTCAGGCCTTCGACGCCGGCAACGGTTCTGGAAAAATCGACCTCGGTCAGTTCGTATCGCGCCA